>JBFYTX010000170.1:0-3666 GCA_041300345.1 Dehalococcoidales bacterium
CGGGTATCACCGAGAGCGTCAGCTCCGGCAGGCGCACGATTTCCGTCTAGTTCATTATCCTGATGTCGCAGGCCAGCGCCAGCTCCAGCCCGCCGCCCATGGCCGGCCCGTTTATAGCCGCGATGACCGGCTTTGGGTAAGTCTCTATCCGCGTAAATACATCGTGGGGCGCTTCGCTGAAGTTGATGGCGGCGTCCGCTTCCCCGGCGGCGAAGGCGGCGAAGTCCGCGCCGCCGCAGAAGTTGGCCCCCGCCCCGGTGATGATGACGCTTCTTACGTTGTCGTCTTTCTCCAGCTCGCCCAGCGCCTTGTTTATTTCCGTGATGAAGTCAGCATTGAAGGCGTTAGCCCGGTTCGGCCGGTTTAATATAAGTCTGGCTACTTTGGTGTCTTTATTGATATCCAGCTTGACGAACTCGTACTCGCTCGGCCCGTAGCGGTAAAATCCCTCGCCGGTTTTCCTCCCCAGCTTGCCCTGTTTCACCAGCTTGGTTAATACTGAGGAGACTTTATACCTGTCTTCTTTATTATATTTTTCGTAAAGCCGGTCCATCTCGTTGACGATCTTGTCCAGGCCGGCGCTGTCCGCCATGCGGAGGATGCCCCGCGGATAGTTGAGCCCGAGCAGTACCGCCGTATCGATGTCCTCCCGGCTGGTGGCCCCCATCTCGATGAGCTTGGCAGCCTCGTTGACCGCCGTCGCCAGCACCCTGATGGGGTCGAAATTCACGCCGGCGTTCATGGGGATTTCGTTCTTCCTGCCGGCCGACCAGTCGTAATAGCCCTTGCCGGTCTTGGTGCCGCCGTGTTTTTCTTTGAATAATTTGGTGAGTATCGGGGCGGGCCCGTAGCTCTTGCCCATCTTCTCCCCGAAGTATTCCATGACGTGGTACTGCGTCTCGATGGAGCCGCCGCCCAGCGTGTCCTGGAGCTCCAGCATGCCCATGGGGAGCCCGAGTTTGTATTTAATGGCCGAATCTATCTCCAGAGCGCTTTTACCCTCGCCCTGGGCCAGCGCCCAGTCCGCTTCGTTGCACATGTTGCCGAAGATGCGGTTAGCGATGAAGCCGGGCACGTCTTTAACGTGCACGACGTCCCGCCCCATGGCTTTAGCCATGACTTCCACCGTCTTGATGGCGTCTTTGCTGGTCTTGTCCGTCTCGATTACTTCCAGGAGGGTCATCCGGCTGGGCGGATTGAAATAGTGCGCGCCGACCACCAGCTCGGGGTGTTTGGCCGCGGTGGACATTTCGCCGATGGATAACGACGACGTGTTGGTGGCATACACGCAGTCGTCCGGGCACAGCGCGGTGACCTCTTTGAGGACGCCCTTTTTCAGGTCCATGATCTCGGTGATGGCTTCGATGACGACGTCGGCGTCCTTGACCGTCTCCTTAAGGTCGACGAGGAACTTGATGCGGCTGAGGTATTCTTTCTTGGCCTCTTCCGTGAGCCGGCCGCGACTGATACGCCGGTCGTACATCTCGTTGAGCGTCTGCCGGCCGCGCTCCAGGAACCGTTCCTCGATGTCCCTGATTTTGACGTTATAACCCGCCTCCGCCGCCAGGGCGCCGATCTGCGCCCCCATCGCCCCCGCCCCCAGTATCGCCACGTTCTTTATCGTTTTCATGGACTCAGCCCCCTTTTTTAAGTACGAAATTCGAATGTCGAAACTCGATACATCCATTTCGAGCTTCGGATTTCGTATCTCTAGTTTGCTATTTCACCGGTTCAAAGGCGTAATAGACGCGGTCGCAGACCTTGGTGTCTTTCTTCACTTCTATGGGATGCGCCGGCACGCTGAAACTGACGAACTTCACCTCGTCGCCTTCTTTAACCTCGCCTTCCTGGCAATGCACGATGCGCCCGAGGAGGTGCTTGAGCGGGCTCTTCTCTCCGAAGGTAAGCCAGGCTATTATCAGCGGCGACTCAAATCCTAACGGCGCTCCCGCCTGCGTCTCGGTCAGGCAGACCACTTTAGCCCGCTGGGGAAGGTCCACCCACTCCAGGTCTTCGCTCCAGCACTTGGGACAGATCACCTGCGGCGGGAAGGCGATGTGCCCGCACTTCTTGCACTTGGTGGTGGTGAACCTGCCAGCCCGCAGGTTATCGTAAAATGGGTATATCCGGTTGAACTCCTGGGTCTCCAGCGGCCACATGTCCATCTCGGCGATGTAAACGTTGTTCAGGGCTGGCGTTCCTGATATTTCCGATTTCTGTATTTCTGCCATCTTATTCTCCTTAAGTTAAACGTGTTTTACGGTGCTATTTTACCGGCTCCCGGCCGTAGACCACCACGGTATGCTGGGCGCAGGTGCCGCTCAGGTTGTGCGTCAGGCCGAACTTGGCGTCTTTGACCTGGTGGATGGCGCGACCCTGGAGCTGTTTACAGATTTCCAGGGCCTGCCGGGCTCCGGAAGCCCCGAAGGGGTGCCCGTACACGAGCAGGCCGCCATCGGTGTTGGTAGGTATGGCGCCGCACTGGCCGATGGCGCCGGACGCCACGAAGGCGCCGCCTTCGCCCTTCTGGCAGAAGCCCAGCTCCTCCAGCTCGATGATCTCCGATATCGTGAAGCAGTCGTGCGTCTGGGCTACGTCGATGTCTTTAGGGGTGAGCTTGGCGTTCTTATATGCCACTTCCGCGGCCTTCTTCAGGTGCGGCCACTCGGCCAGGGTCTCGCCGGGCCAGCCGGCGGACATACTGTGGGTGGCGTGCTGTCCCGTGCCGCGCAGGTAGACCAGCGGCCGGTCGGTCATAGCCTTCGCTCTCTCTTCGGAGGCGATGACGATGGCCGAGGCGCCGTCGGACAGCGGGCAGCAGTCGTATAGCCCGAAGGGGTCGGCGATAATCCGCGCCTCGAGCGCTTCCTTAATTGTCAGCGTCCTCCCGCCGAAATGGGCGTTCGGACTGTCCGTCCCGAAGTTGTAGTTGGTGACGGACACGTGCGCCATTTGCTCCTTAGTCGTCCCGTAGCGCTTCATGTGCATCCTGGCGATCATGGCGAAGAATGGCGGCGGCACGCCCAGCCCCATGGCGGAGTCCCAGTCGTGGTCGTTAACGGCCAGCTGTGTGTAGTTGGTCTCCCAGCGTTGGGGCATGTAGACCTTTTCCGCGCCGGTGACCAGTATCACTTCGGCGATGCCGCTCTCTACCAGTCCCTTGGCGACGATGACCGCGGAGTTCGAGCCCGCACAGAGCGTGTCCAGCCTGATGCATATCGAGGTGGGGCTCAGCCCCAGCCGGTGTACTACCAGCGGGGCGGTGTTCAGCGCCGAGGAATGACGTCCCGCCATGGTAGTGGCGATGATCAGCCCGTCGATATCTGCCGGTTTCAGCCCCGGGATATCCTTCTGACAGGCTACGGCGGCTTCCTGCACCATGTCCAGGATATGCGCCTGCCGCACCCCGAACTTACTCGTGCCTCCGCCGACGATTACGGCGTTCTTTTTCTGTGCCATATGTACATATCTCCTTTTAGTTTTATTGACTATTTTCGGCAAGATTATTGGTTTGGCATAAAGGGGGTTTCCCCATCTATATTACCAGAAAAAGCCTCTTATCGTAAAGTATGCTATCATAATTAACATTGGTTACTTCACATGATAGTTGTTTCGGATATCTCCAAATCTTATGGCGAGAGGACCCTGTTTGCCGGTCTCAGCTTC
>JBFYTX010000186.1:0-6342 GCA_041300345.1 Dehalococcoidales bacterium
CGCTGCCGGAGATGGAGAAGAACGGGACATCAGCCTCGCCGGCGACAGCCCGCGCCAGTAAAGTCTTGCCGGTGCCGGGGGGACCTACCAGCAGGACACCTTTAGGAATGCGCGCGCCGAGCGTCTGGAACTTTTCTTTAGACTTAAGGAACTCGACGACCTCCTGCATGTCCTGCTTGGCTTCTTCGGCGCCGGCAACATCGGCAAAAGTGACCGAAGTCCGGTTGGCCGGGAACAGGCGTGCCCGGCTGCGGCCGAAGCTCATCGCCTGGTTATTGGCGCCGCGGGCCTGCCGGAACATGAAGAACAGGAGCAGGCCGAAAATCACCAGGGGAAGGAAGTTGATCAGGAGGCTGCCCCAATTAACGCCGCCTCCGGCCTTGATATCGTATTCGGCGGGGAGGACCAGCCCCAGCTCCTTGAGGTCGAGGATGGTCATGATGCCGATGGCCGTTTCCAGCTGTTTGCCATCGAGGGTAGTAACGAGCATCGTCTCACCATCAATCACGACTTTGGCAATTTCGCCGTTCTGGGACATGGTGATGACCTGCCCGAGCGGCACTTCCTGCGGCTCGCTTGTGCCCGGTATAAGGAAGGAGAAAAGCAGAATAGCCGCCAGAAGGATGATGATATATATTAAGCTATTGCGTTTCCAATTCGATTTCATATCCAGCCTCGAACAACAAGAAAGTGGTTACCAGCGATACTAATTTCATTATACCACAAACGAAAGCGCAATTAGTTATATCACGCTCAGGGAATGAAAGCAATAAGGCAGGCTTGTGGCCGCGCTGGTGGTTACCCCGGATTTTCAGCCGCCTTGACGGTTTCCGCCACGATATGCCGCTGACTGGCGGCAGCGACTGTCATCATCCGGTCGAAAGCAGCCTGGTTCTTTTGCAGGAGGTTGAGACAGGCATCCACGGCCTGCGGGTCATAAAGGACGCCGCGCTTGGCGGTGATCTCTTCGAGGGCAGCGCCCAGACCTAAAGCGGGACGGTACGGGCGGTGCGAAGACATGGCCTCAACGACATCCGCCACACCAAGGATCCTGGCCTCAATAATAATCTCGCGTCCCGAGATGCCGGCGGGATATCCCGAGCCGTTCAGACGTTCGTGGTGCTGAAGGATGGCGGTGGTAACCGGCCAGGGGAAATTAATCTTGTTGAGAATATCGTACCCTACCTGGCTATGGCTCTTGATAATATTGTATTCATGCTGGCTGATCTTACCCGATTTACTGAGAATCTCGGAGGGAACGGCCACCTTACCGACGTCGTGGAGAAGGCCGGCGACGTACACCCCGGTGGCCTGCCACTCGGAAAGGCCCATTGCATTAGCGATGGACCGGGCCAATTCAGCGACGCGCCGCTGGTGGCCGGCGGTATAGGGATCGCGACTTTCCACCACCAGGGACACGGCGTGAATCACGCCGTCCATGGCCTTCTCCGTATCAGACTGCTTCCGCTTGATGTTTTCGTAAAGACTGGCGTTATCGATGCCGGCGGCGACATCAGCCCCGACAATCTTCAAGAGCCGCCGCTCTTCATTGGAATAAGGCTGGAGGGTAGCTTTACCGCTCAGCAGGAGCAGGCCGGCCAGATTGTCATTGTGCTTAAGCGGCACCAGCAACTCGATCTTGTTGCTCTCCAGGACCCGACGCTCAGCCGGCGCGAGTCTGATGAACCACGGATTGACGTTCACATCGAGGGTATCGAGAACGCTGTCGAGCTCCCTGGCGGCCGCGACCAGGGGGCTATCGGCGGGAAAGTAAAGCCGGCCGCGGCTCTTCTGACCAGAAAAAGCATAAGTAGCATAAGAACCGCTTACCGGCGAAGGTAAAAGCAGATAGACACCGAGGCTTTGCAGGCCATTGGCGACGGCGTTGACCAACGTCGAAGACAGCTGCGCGAGGTCGATCTGTCCCCTGGTCTCCAGGGAAAAACGTTTCATAGTCTGGATATGGTCGTACCTTTTACGGAAGAACCAGCGATCAACAGTGTTACGGAGGCGGGAGAACACGGGCTGAAAGAACAAGGCGGCCACAAAAACGACCATCACCGTCACGGTGACGCCAAAATTACTACCGAAATCGAGAAACAGGTAATGCATCAGAAAGATAAAGCTGCCGAAAACCCCGAAAATCAACAGGCTCGTCAGCAGGAGGGTCACGCCATTGCGAAGCAGTACCCTCATCTCCGGGAGGCTGCATTTGAGCATGGCGGCCGTAGCCATGATACAGAGAATCATATTGCCGATGATGCCGAGGGGATACATACTGACACCCAACGCCGATAGATAGTCCGTGAGGGCGCCGATCAACATTGCAACAATGCCAGTAATAAGATACCGGTCGCGGACCATGTCATCGACGTTGCGGGTCCGGTGGCCGTGGCGCGCCAGCAGCACCATGCTATAAACGACCGGCGTATAGGCAGCAACCAGATACAGGAAGTAAAGGGGCCCGATGACCGGTGCCTCGCCATACCACATGATCCTGATATCGCTCACCACCAGACCCGCCGGTACCAGAGCGAGCACCAGGATATAGACGGCCAGCATTCCGTAGAGGAAATGAAGACCAGGACGGATGGCGGTAAGTGAGACAACGGCGAGACAAAAGAGCGCCGAGGCAATCATTATCGACCCGAGGGCGAGCTTTTCCCAGGATAAAGCGACGCCGGCGCCGGTGGCGAAGCGGGTCATGAACGTGAAAATACCCCAGAAGGCCAGGAAAAGTAAAAAGAGGGCAAAAGGCATCCGAGCGGCATGGCGCCTGCCGTTTATCAATAGCACGACAAACAGCGCCAGGCCGAAGACAACTTCAATCAGGGGTATCAGCAGATAGGTCTTCAAGTCCAGTCCAAGTCTACCGCACGCTATATCAATAGAAAATCACAAACCAACCGTACACTATATCAAAAACGTCACAGGAACCGATTTTTGCATTTACACCGGATATTCATATTGAGGCAGTCGTTAAGTCCGGCCCGACTTGACAAGCAGAACCTCACTATTGTAAATTTGTAAGGGTTTGGATAGAAAGCTGTGCTTTTTATAGCATTTCCCGTAAACTTTAGCCTATCAATTATGTCAATTATACATAGATGCGTAATATTATGACGGCTAAGACAAGCAATGCGTAGCGTATTCCCCGATAAATTCTGGTAAGGAGGGCGTTCGATATGTCGGCAGCAAGAGGCAAAAAGGTAGACGTTAAGCCGGACAAGACCGTCATCAAGGCGCTGGCGCTGGGCGGGCTGCTGGGCGGCGGCGGCGAATGCGCCGTGGACGTCAAAGACGGCAAGGTGGTCAGGATCCGGCCGTTCCATTACGACTGGAAGTACAAACCGGAGCAGTTCCGGCCGTGGAAAATTACCCGCAACGGCAAGACCTACCGCCCGCTGTTTAAATCCGTCCCCTCCCCCTTCTCGCTCGCTTACAAAAAACGCACCTTTTCCCCCAACCGCATCAAGTACCCTCTGCAACGCGTCGACTGGGACCCTGACGGCGAGAGGAACCCGCAAAACCGCGGTAAGAGCAAATACAAGAGAATTTCCTGGGAAGAGGCTTCCACCATCCTCGCCAAAGAGGTCAGGAGGGTCCATGAAAAATATGGCCCGCTGGCCATCCTGGTGCAGGGCGACGGGCACGGCGAATGCAAGACCATCAACACCCCCCACGGCCATTCCGGTCGCCTCTTCGAGATGATGGGGGGGTTTACCCAGCAGGTACGCAACCCTGACAGCTGGGAAGGCTGGTATTGGGGCTCCAAGCACGTCTGGGGGCAGGGCATCCAGGGCATGATGGACCCGGCGAACAATATTATCAAAGATATGACCGAGAACTGCGATATGGTCCTTTTCTGGGGCGGCGACCCGGAGACGACGCCCTGGGGTTTCACCGGGCAGTGCGCCACCCGGCTTTGCTATTTCTGGTCGGAGGCGGGGATAAAGCAGGTCTATATATGCCCCGACCTCAACTACGGCGCCGCCGTCCACGCCGATAAATGGATACCGGTGCTCCCCAACACTGATGCCGCTCTACAGCTGGCGATCATTTACATGTGGGTCACCGAAGGAACCTACAAGAAAGACTATATCAAGACACACGCGGTGGGGATGGACAAGGTGGAAGCCTATGTCCTGGGCAAAGAGGACGGCGTGCCCAAGACGCCGGAATGGGCATCGAAGAAATGCGGCGTCCCCGAATGGACGATCAAAGCGCTGGCCAGGGAATGGGCGAAGAAAATAACCTCGATAGCCCACTACTTCGGCGGGTCTTACGTGCGCGGCCCGTTCTCCCACGAGCCAGGCCGACTCGAGTGCATCCTGCTGGGCATGCAGGGACTCGGCGGACCGGGCGTCCACCAGAGCCAGATAACGTACACCGGCATGCCGCGGGCCGAGGGACTACGCAGCACCCGCTTCTATAACCCGGAGCTCAGCGAGCGCATCACCAAACCCGTGGCCACCACGATAAGGGCCTGGGGCAAGCAGCTCATCCCCAAGACCTACATCCAGCAGGCTATCGAGAACCCGCCGCTGACCTTCTGGGGCAGCGGCGCCATCGAGACGCCAACGGAAGACCAGTTCATCAAGTATACTTACCCGCTGGAAAAAGGCGGGTACGAGATCCACATGATATGGACGGACACCCCCTGCCGTATCACCTGCTGGAACCACGGCAACTGGACCATCGACGCGTTCCGGAACCCCAAGATAGAGACGGTGGTGGCGCAGCATCCGTGGCTGGAAAATGACTGCCTTATTGCCGATGTCATCCTGCCATCCAATACCACGCTGGAAGTAGAGGACATCGTCACGAACGTCAGGCAGGGCGTAAACTTCCACAGCATCGCCATCATGGAGCAGGCGACCCTGCCCATCGGCGAGTCCAAGAGCGATTATGAAGTGGTGCTGGAAATAGCCAAGAAACTCGGCTATGGAGATAAGTTCAGTGAAAACAAGACCACCCGCGACCTGCAAAAGCAGGTATTCGACGACATGGAAATAAACAATATGATCTCCTGGGAGGACTTCTTCGAAAAAAAGTATTTCGTCTTCCCGGCGGCCAAAGACTGGGAGAAAGACCCGCCCGGATTCCGAAAGTTCTACGAAGACCCGAAAAATAATCCGCTCAAGACGCCGACAGGACTGCTGGAGTTCTACTCCGCGAGGCTGGCCAAGCACTTCCCGGACGATAAAGAAAGACCGCCGATCCCCAAGTGGATCGAGAAGAGCGAGACCCACGACGAAAGGATATCCAGCGAGAGGGCGGCCATGTTCCCGCTGCTGATGATGAGCAACCACGGACGGTGGCGGACCCACGCGCAAGGCGACGACATCACCTGGACAAGGGAAGCGCCGACCTGCAAAGTACTGGCCAAAGACGGCTATAAATACGAGCCAGTCTGGATAAATCCCAGGGACGCGGAAAAGAGGGACATCAAGCACGGTGACATCGTCAAGGCATTCAACGAGAGAGGGATAGTTCTCGTGGGGGCGTACATTACAGAGAGGATCATGCCCGGCACGGTATACGTCGACCACGGCGCCAGGCACGACCCGCTGGTGCCGGGGTGGGTGGACCGCGGCGGCGCCATCAACACCATCGCCCCCTACGGCGTCTCGTCCCGCAACGCGGTCGGCCAGGCCACCAGCGGCTACCTGGTTGACGTCCAGAGGGTCACCGAGAAAGACTACGAAGAGTGGCACAAGATGGACCCGGAGGCATTCGACGCCGCTTATAAGAGAGAATACGACGAGGCGTCCGGCCTGCGCTTTAACGCCTGGGTTGAAGGAGGGGCAGCTTAGTGTATCTGCTCTTTAGCTTCGTAAATTCAATAATACATACGGTTCACCCCGCTAAAGGAGGCATCTAATGGGTAAAGTATTTGTCATCGATGTCGGCATCTGCAACGGTTGCTACAGCTGCCAGATCGCCTGCAAGGACGAGCACGTGGGGAACGACTGGACGCCCTATGCCAAGCCCCAGCCGGACACCGGCCAGTTCTGGTTGAAACAGAACGAGTTCATCCGCGGCACCGTGCCCAAAGTTAAAATGCATTACGTACCGATGCCCTGCTTCCACTGCGATGAAGCGCCGTGCATACCGCCCTGTCCTGTAGAGGGGGCGATCTATAAGCGGGATGACGGGCTGGTGATCATCGACCCGGAGAAATGCACCGGCTGCAAAGCCTGCGTGGACGCCTGCCCGTGGGGGAGAATCTACTTTAATGATGGCCTTAACATCGCCCAGAAATGCACCGGTTGCGCGCATCTCCTCGATAGCGGGGAATGGACGATACCACGCTGCGCGGACGCCTGCCCTACCGAGGCG
>JBFYTX010000205.1:0-3881 GCA_041300345.1 Dehalococcoidales bacterium
GGACATAGGGGGATTTTGACATATCATGAAAATCGCTGTTGACGTCGCCGGTGGCGACTATGCCCCCCACGAAATGGTCAAGGGCGCCATCAAGGCCGTCCAGGAGTTCGGCGTGGAGGTCGTCCTCGTCGGCCGCCAGAACGTGCTCCGCAAGCTCGCGGAAAAGTCCCCGGTCGATTCCCGTATTACCATCGTCGACGCTACGCAGGTCATCGATTTCGATGAGCATCCCATGAAAGCCCTCCAGCAAAAAACGGACTCGTCCATCGTGGTCGGCATCGACCTTCTTAAGACCGGCGAGGTCCAGGCTTTCGTCTCCGCCGGCAATACTGGCGCCGTGGTGGGTGGCTCTTTGCTTAACCTGGGCCGACTGAGCGGCGTCAGCCGGCCCGCTATCGGCGCCTTTCTCGACCCTATCACTTCACACCCCGCCCTCCTGGTGGACGCCGGGGCCAACGCCGATTGCCGTCCCGAGCATCTGCTGGAGTTCGCCCGCCTGGGCTCTATCTATAGTAAGAACATCCTCGGTATCGCCTCGCCCCGTGTCGGCCTGCTCTGCAACGGCGCCGAGGAAGGTAAGGGCAACCGCCTGGCCCAGGAGACTTTTCCCCTCCTGAAAGCCGCCCCGGGTATCAATTTCATCGGCAATATCGAGGGGCACGACATCGTTAAAAAATCCGCCGATGTCATTGTCACCGATGGCTTTACCGGCAATATCGTCCTCAAGACCATCGAGGGCTACCAGGATAATTTTCTCGTTTCCGTGCGGCAGATGGGCCGCGTCTTTTCCAGCGCTTCCCGGCTGCGCGGCCGCGAGCTCCTGAAGGAGATCGGCTTGACAGCCTGGGTCAAAAAAATGGATTATACAGAGTATGGCGGGGCCTGTCTCCTCGGTGTCAACGGCAACGTCATTATCGCCCACGGGCGCAGCCAGGCGAGGGCTATTAAGAACGCTATCGGCCTGGCGATAGAAACAGTAAAAAGCAGTGTGATGGAAAAATTCAGAGAGGAGCGTTATGAGTAAACCGGTAGAGATTGAAGAGGCCAAATTTGACGAGATTGTATTGAAATCTGCGATTCCGGTGCTGGTGGATTTCTGGGCGCCCTGGTGCGGCCCCTGCCGGATGGTGGCGCCTGTCGTCGATGAGCTTTCCGGAGAGTACGACGGCAAGGTGGGCTTTTTTAAGGTCAACGTCGATGATAACCGCAAGATCGCCAATAAATACGGCGTGATGAGCATCCCTACTTTGATCATCTTTAAGAACGGCGCCCCGGTCGGCAATATCGTCGGCTTCCGCCCCAAGCCCGAGCTGAAAAAAGCGCTGGATGCCGCCCTCGCCGCTTGAGGATTAGTTATGACTGAAAACAAATACGACGTTATCATCATCGGCGGCGGCCCGGCCGGCCTTTCCGCCGGCCTCTATACCTCCCGCGCCCGCCTTAAGACCCTCTTTATTGAAAAGGCGGCTATCGGCGGCATGATCATTAACGCGGGGTTAGTGGAAAACTACCCCGGCTTTGCCGATGGCGTCAGCGGTATCGACCTGACACAGGCAATGTTTAAACAGGCCACGAAGTTCGGCATGGAAATGCTCTCCGCGGATGTGACCGGTCTTAGAATCGACGGCAAGAATAAAGTGGTCGCTACTTCCCAGGGCGATTTCTCCGCCGGGGCGGTCATTATCGCCGGTGGCTCGGAGCGGCAGAAGCTGGATGTCCCCGGCGAGGTTGAATACACCGGCAAGGGTGTTTCTTACTGTGCCACCTGCGACGGCGCTTTCTTCCGCGATAAGATAGTGGCGGTCATCGGCGGGGGCAACGCCGCCGTCACCGAGGCTCTGGAGCTTACCCGGTTCGCGTCCAGGATTTACGTTATCCACCGCCGCGCCGAACTCCGCGCCACTAAGATCGTCCAGGAAAAGGCCTTCGCCGAAAAGAAGATCGAGTTCATCTGGGATACCGTCGTCACTGCTGTCGTTGGCGATGCCTTCGTGAAAAAGATAAAGGTGCGTAATCTAAAAACCAATAAGGAATCGGAACTCGCCGTCGACGGCGTTTTTGTGAACGTCGGCTCGCAGCCGGCTACCGGCTATCTCCAGGGCGTGCTGACTTTAGACGCCGTCGGCGCTATCGTCGTTAACGACCGCATGGAGACCGGCGTTCCCGGTGTCTATGCCGTCGGCGATATCCGCAGCGGCTCCATCCGCCAGACTATCGGCGCCGCCGGCGACGGTGCGGTGGCGGCGGTTAACGCCGGGAAATATCTCGGCGAATGATCTGAGAAAAATATTTTATTGGCTCCATTCTTGGGCGGTGTTGACCCCTGCTGATTAATCGGGTAAATTAGATTGTCATCAATAAAAGGAGAAAATAGTGAAAGTAATATTTCTTGAAGACGTCCCCCGGGTGGCCAGGGTAGGGCAGACCAAGGTCGTCGCCGGCGGCTATGCCCGTAATTACCTGTTCCCCCGCAAGCTCGCCGTCCTGGCCGATTCCCAGGCCGCCGCCGCTCTTGACACCCAGCTCAAGAAGAAGGTCAAGCAGCGGGAGCTGGAAGACGCGGAAATGATGGAGCTGGCTAAGAAGATCGGTGGTATTGAGATTACTCTCAAGGCTAAAGTCGGCGAAAACGATAAGCTCTACGGCTCCATCACCGGCGCTGATATCGCCGATGCTTTAACGAAGGCCGCCGGCCGCGAGATCGATAAACGGAAGATCGAGCTCCCCGAGTCGATTAAGCAGGCAGGCGCCCACGATGTCACCGTCCGGCTAGGTCATGAAATTACCGCCGTCGTCAAGCTCTATGTCATCTCGGAAGACGCGGTAGAGGGGAAGCCGGAAAAGAAGGCAGAAAAACCGGCCAAACCGGAAAAGGCTGAGAAAAAAGAAAAAAAGGAAAAGAAAGAGAAGCCTCCGGCGGAAGAAAAACCGGCTGAAGCGGTGAAGGAAGAAAAACCGCCTAAAGAAAAGAAAGCTAAGAAGCCTAAGGCTGAGGCCGTCGAAGCCCCGGCCGCTGCAGAAAAACCCGCCGCGGCGGAAAAGAAAGAGAAAAAGCCCCGCGCCAAAGCTAAAAAGTCTGAAGATACCGGAGAAACTAAGGAGTAACGGTAATTGGTTAATGACGTCAGGTTGCCGCCTAACGATAATGACGCCGAGGAAGCGGTCATCGGCTCGCTGCTGATCGACGGCTCGTCTATTTTCCAGGTTGCCGATTTCCTTCAGCCGTCCGATTTCTATTTCGAGCAGAACCAGCAGCTTTTCGAGGCCTGTCTCGGTCTTTACCAGCGTGACGAGGCCATCAACCAGGTGACCCTGGCGCAGGAGCTTTCCCGGCAGGGCCGGCTGGAAGCCTGCGGCGGCGCCTCCCGTCTCGGCTACCTGGTCTCTATCGTCCCCACCTCCCTGGATATCGAGCACTATGCCCGCATTGTCTATCGACTCTCCGTCATGCGCCAGATGATTACCGCCGGCGGGCGTATCGCCGCCATCGGCTACGAGTCCGGCCCTGACGTCGAGGAAAGCCTGGCGAAAGCCGAGGGCATCCTGTTCCGCCTGCGGCGCGGCGGAGGCACCGCCGACCTTACCCATATCCGCCAGGTGCTGGACAAGTATTTTGAAGTCCCGCCGGCCGCCGCCGCCGGCGCCCCGCCCGAGCGCCTGCCCTATGTCCTCTCCGGATTCGCCGGCCTCGATGAGTTCCTCGCCGGCTTCCAGCGGTCCGACCTCGCTATCGTCGCCGGCCGCCCGTCTATGGGCAAGACCTCGCTGGCTTTGAATATCGCCCGCAACGCCGCCGTCGAGCGCCGCGCCTGTGTCGCCCTCTTCTCCCTGGAAATGGGCCGCGATGCCCTGGTCACTCGCCTGGTCTCCTCCGAGTCGGG
>JBFYTX010000225.1:0-4373 GCA_041300345.1 Dehalococcoidales bacterium
CTGTCCGGTCAATACCCACTGCGGGTAATCGTGCGCCGGGAAGAAAAAGGGCTGGCCACGGCGGTCATCCACGGAATAGAACACAGCGACGGCGAGACCGTCGTCGTCATGGACGCCGATCTCCAGCACCCGCCGGAAGTCATCACCGACCTGCTCGTCGCCATCGAGAGCGGCGCGGACATCGCCATTGCCAGCCGGTACGTCAAAGGCGGGGGGATGAAGGAGTGGGGGCTGGTGAGAAAGATAATATCGAGAGGGGCGATAGTTCTGTCCCACCTGCTGCTGCCCGCCACCAGGCCGGTCAAAGACCCGATGTCCGGCTTCTTCGCCTTCAGGCGGGTGGCGCTGGGAAACGCCCGTCTCAGCCCGCGGGGGTACAAGATACTCCTGGAGATCATGATCGAAGGGAAGTTCAAAAACACCGCTGAAGTGCCTTTTATCTTCGAAAACCGGCGCGGTGGGGAAAGCAAGCTCAACGCCCGGCAGCAAATCGAGTACCTCAAGCACCTGTTCAGCCTGATGCGGCGCACGGGCGAGCTCTGGAGGTTTATCAAGTTCTGCCTGGTGGGGGCGAGTGGGGTTATCGTTAACTACGGACTTTACTGGCTGCTGACACGCCTGGCAGGGTTTACCCCCCTCGATAATACGGCTACCAGCGGCATCGCCTCGGGCAACCTGGCGATGGCCATCAGCATCGAGACGTCCATCATTACCAACTTTCTCCTGAACGAGTATTTTACCTTCCGCGACCGACGGACCCCCGGCGCCAGCTTGCTGTTACGCCTGTTGAAATTCAACATTATTTGCGTGGTTGGCGGCCTGATTCAAATCGGCGTGGCCAACCTGTTGACAATAACTTTTGGCGTTTACGACCTGATATCCATCATTATCGCTATCGCCGTGGCTACACTGTGGAACTACCTGCTCAACCAGCGGCTGACCTGGAAGTAAAAGGATTACCGGGCAGTCACTAAAGCGGGAACCACCTCAAGCTGTTCCGGCTTTTGCCGGCCGTACTCGTTGATCAGGACCGCTGCCAGGACAATGATATCAACATAGTAGAAATAGCCCCATAGGCTCCGCCAGGCGAAGAACAGCGGCAGGACGGAAAGCAAGGGAGCGGTATCCGGGTAGCGGCGGCAGTTGAACCAGTACCAGACCAGGGCCAGGCCGAAAACACCGAACTCCATGATGTTAAAAATCAGCGGCGACTCTACGCTAACGAGGCCGCTGGTGACGATAGTTATCAGGCCAACTCCCAGCGGAAACATCTTGCCCGCCACTGGCGCGAATATCGACGAGAACCATCGCTCGGGGTCGGCGAAGAAAAACCAGGCGTTGGCGGCGGCAAAGATACCCAGGACGATGCCGGCGGTGCCCAATAGACTGCGCCAGCCCATAGTGCGGAAAATGACGATAAGGTAGAACGGCAATATGAACCAGGTGATCTGCTTGGTGCTCACGGCGATCGCCATGAACACGGCGGATACCCACAGGTTGCGGCGGTAAAGCACCCAGGCCAGCAGCAGGAAGGGGAAGTAGAGAAAACCCGTCTCGCCTCCGGCCAGCGAGTTCCACAGCTCAACGCTGGCTACCAGGGCCATGATGAAGAGCAAGCGATACCTGCCGGGGACCTTGAGGACCACGTAGATAAGCGCCGGGACGATGAAAATAAGAAACACGAAACGCAAATCGCCGATGCCCAGCCGGACAAAGGGTGCCGGCAGTAAAAACGAGCCGGCGGGATAATTGAACTTCGATTCCAGCTCGGGGGGGACACGCGAGGGGTCCTGAGACGCCTCCTCCCAGAGCTGCTCAAGCTGTCCGGGGGTGGGATATGGGAAAACGGCGGCGAACCGGCCCAGGCGCAAAGGTGTCAGCTTGTCCCTCATGCCGTCGAATTTGATCATCGCGCTGACGACATTGGACCAGGCGTAGGGATTTTTACCCTCCAGGAGATTCTCGGCGGCCTGGTGGGAGAGGGCGGTGGCGTCGTTATAACCATACACGTTATCGAGAGAGGTCATCAGGCGAGAAAGCTCCCCTTCCGGGCGGTTGGCGTCAACGGACTCCAGTCCGACCGTCGTCGAGACGGCCAGCACCAGCAGCCCGACAACGCTTAAGACCACGGCAATGGTCAGGGCGACGGGTTTAAGCCAGCGCCACCGCTCCTTCAGAAAACCGTCCACCGGCGGCGAAGCCACCGCCAGTATCACTACGAAAAAGCCCACCCAGACAACGGTGGCACAGACGTAGAATATGCCGTTGTTAAGGACGAAACCGGCGCCGGAAAGGAACGAGGCGATAATCTTAAGCAGGATAGCGATAAAAAACAGATGGATCCTGGGCGTGGACTGGCTGCGCGAGAAAATACTCATTAATGTGACACTATCTGCCTGCCCCGGAAGGACAATTGCTAACATTTTACTAAACGTAATTACCTAAAGCAAGGACAGGCTCGATTTTTCCCGTCCACAGCGGTGTTGCGGCCAAAGGGGGCTTTATGGTAAATTATTCTATGGATAGTGAAAACGTCATTACCCCCCCCGACGAAAGCCACCGCGTAGCCACCACCGACGACATCGAGGTCTCCACTTATCTAGAGATAGCCAGGGAAATCGGTGGCCAGCAATCGGCCGTGTCCGAGGAGGCTGTCTCCGGCGCCAGACGCGAGGCCATCATCGTCCTGGATTTCGGTTCTCAATATAATATGCTCATCGCGCGGCGCGTGCGCGAGGCGCAGGTCTACTGCGAGCTGCTGCCCCACGATACCCCCTGGGAAAAAATCGCGCCGCTGAACCCCAGAGGCTTTATCCTGTCCGGCGGGCCGGCCAGCGTCTACGAGACGGGCGCGCCGCTGGCGCCGGGCTACGTCTACGAAAGCGGCCTGCCGGTGCTGGGCATCTGTTACGGGATGCAGGTCATTACCAAGCAGCTCGGCGGGGAGGTAACGCCGGGCACCAGACGCGAGTACGGACACGCCGTGCTGCACCTCAGTGACAACGATTGCCCCCTGTTCCAGGGGTTGCCGGAATCGACGCCGGTCTGGATGAGCCATGGCGATAAAATAGAGTCGATGCCGCCGGGATTTAAAGCCCTCGCCTACACGGAAAATTCGCCCTACGCCGTCATCGGCAACGGCAAGAACATCTTCGGATTACAGTTCCACCCCGAAGTGGCGCATACTCCCGAAGGCCGGACCATCCTCCGCAATTTCGTCTATAGAGTCTGCGGCTGCCGGGGCAATTGGACGATGGGGCACTTCGTTAACGAAAGCCTGGCCAGGATCAAGGAGCAGGTAGGCGGCGGGAAGGTTATCAACGCCCTGTCCGGGGGGGTGGACTCATCAGTAGTGGCCACGCTCATCCACCGCGCCATCGGCGACCAGCTGACCTGCATCTTCGTAAATAATGGATTGCTCAGGCGCGAAGAAGCGGACCGGACACTTAAAGTCTTCAACACCAACCTCGGCATGAACATCGTATACGTCGAAGCCACTGACAGGTTTCTCAACCGGCTCAAGGGGGTCATCGACCCCGAGGAAAAGCGCAAGATCATCGGCGAGGAGTTCATCAGGGTCTTCGAGGACGAAGCCAACAGGATCAGCAAAGTGGACTTCCTGGCGCAGGGCACGCTCTACCCGGACGTCATCGAGAGCGTGTCGTCCGTCAGCAACGTCTCCGCCAAGATAAAGTCGCACCACAACGTCGGCGGGCTGCCGGCCAAGATGACGCTCAAGCTGCTCGAGCCGCTGCGGTTCCTCTTTAAGGACGAGGTCAGGCAGGTGGGGGCCGAGCTCGGCTTGCCGGAAGAAATGGTCTGGCGGCAACCGTTCCCCGGGCCGGGGCTGGCGATACGGTGCATCGGGGAAGTGACCCGGGAGAAGCTGGAGATTCTCAGGTCGGCGGACTTTATCCTGATGAACGAGATCAAGAAAGCCAAGCTCTACCGCCAACTCTGGCAGAGCTTCTGCGTGCTCACGGATGTAAGATCGGTCGGGGTGATGGGGGACTTCAGGACCTACGGCTACCTGGCGGCGATACGGGCGGTCACCAGCGAGGACGCCATGACGGCCGACTGGGCGCGGCTGCCATATGATTTGCTGGCGCGGATATCCAACAGGATCGTCAACGAGGTGCCGGAGATAAACCGGGTGGTGTACGATATTACTTCCAAGCCGCCCAGCACGATAGAGTGGGAGTAAGGGGCATTTTAAGAGGGGCTTTGCCCCTCTTCCCAATTTCTCCCCCTCTCCTTTGAAGGAGAGGGGGACAGAGGGGGTGAGGTAGATAAAGATATTAGTCATCGGCAGCGGGGCTAGGGAGCACACCCTCACCTGGAAAATCGCCCAAAGCCCTGAAGCTAAAGAATTA
>JBFYTX010000017.1:0-4339 GCA_041300345.1 Dehalococcoidales bacterium
TCGACCCCACCCAGGTCGGCGATATGATGGAAGAGAGTCGCGAGCTCCTGGTGCATGCGCTCGACCACGGCGGCGGCCGTGTCGCTGAGTGGAGCTTCGTTAATAACAAGGTCAGGGACACCCTGGAAAAATTCTACTATGACCGGACCAAGCGCCGTCCCATGATCCTCCCCTTTATGGTCAAGGTGTAATATGGCCAGAAAAAAAGCCCGTAAAAACAATAAGCCCGCCCGGGAAAGGCCCGCCGGGGGTTCCTCCGGGGGCGGCGGATTCTTCCGCTTATTCGGCTCGCGGCCGGTGCGCGGCTTTATTATGACCGCCGTCTTTGTCGTCCTGCTGGTGGTCTTTAGAGAGAGCCTGGGCAATTTCTTCCAGGAGATGCGTAACCTGTTCGGCTGGGGCGTCCTCTTTATCCTGGCCGCGATCGTTATCCTCATCACGCTGGCCTGGCGGCGCTCGCTCGACAGCCTGGTTCATCACTGGTACCGTTGGCTGGGTGGCCTCGTTTTCGTCTTCGCCGTCTGGGGTATACTGGGGCTCATCGATTATAATGACAACCTGATGCGCAACGGGCTGGGGGGCAAGTTCGGCTATGCTTTAGTGGGCAGCCCCTCCCCCGGCAATTCCCTAGATACCTTCTGGGGGTTTTTCCGCATCCTGGGACTTTTTATTTTAGGGGTGATCCTGGTAATACCTCACCCCACTCTTGAAGCACTAAAAAGGCTATATTTCTGGGTAGCGGACAAGATAAAGGGTACTCCCCCACCGGTAAAATCGGCCCGCGGCGTTACACAGCCGGGGCACCGCCTCATGCAGCCCAAGATACCGGGGGAAAAGCCCGCCCATCCGTTGATCCTTGGCGGCGACGAAATGCCGCCGGAAGTAGCCAGCTCGCGTAAGCGGCTGGAAGACCTGGCGGAAAAAGCGGAGGCTATCAAGGCCGCCGCCGAAAGGCCGCCCGAGCCCGCGCCGGCCAAGCACGGCCTGCGGCAGGTGGCGGAAGACGTCTGGAAAAAGTACGGTCAGTCGCCGGACCTGGTGGAAATCGATGGCTGGCGCCTGCCGCCGACCGACATATTGGATACCTCTCCCGAAGTAACGTTCAGCCAGGCCGATAATCTCCAGCGGGCCAATCTCATCGAGGAAACGCTGGCCAGTTACGGCGTCGATGCCAAGGTCGTCCAGATCAACGCCGGCCCCACCGTCACCCAGTTCGGCGTGGAGCCCGGCTGGGACCGGAAGTTCCGGGAGGTAAAGGAAAAAGACCGCGACGGCAAGGTAGATGTGAGGCAGGAGGAGGTCTCCAAGACCCGGGTCAAGGTGGAAAGGATCAGCTCCCTCTCCAACGACCTTGCCCTGGCCCTGGCCGCCCCGACCATCAGGATCGAGGCCCCGGTGCCCGGCAAAACGTTTGTCGGCGTCGAAGTGCCCAACACGACCTCGGATATGGTCAGCCTGCGGGGTGTACTGGAGACGAGCGCTTTCCAGAAACTGGAGGCCAAGACCAGGATGGCCCTGGCGCTGGGCAAGGGCGCCGGCGGCGAGGCGGTCACCGGCGACCTAACCAAGATGCCCCACCTGCTTATCGCCGGAGCGACCGGCAGCGGCAAGACGGTCTGCCTTAACACCATCCTCTGCTGCCTGCTGATGTATAACACCCCCAATGACGTCCGCTTTATCCTCATCGACCCCAAGCGGGTCGAACTGACGCAATATAACAGCATACCCCACCTGGCCACCCCGGTCATCGTCGATACCACCAAGGCCGTCTCCGCCCTGCGCTGGCTCCTCGAGGAAATGGACCAGCGTTACAAGAAGCTGGCCGCCGCCGGGGCGCGGCATATCGAGGGGTATAATAAAGGCAAGACGGGCACGGACAAACTGCCCTATCTGGTCCTCATCATCGACGAGCTGGCCGACCTGATGATGGCCGGCTTTGACGATGTGGAAAGCTCGCTGTGTCGGCTAGCCCAGCTTTCCCGCGCCACCGGCATCCACCTGGTCGTGGCCACGCAGCGTCCCTCCGTGGACGTGGTGACCGGCCTCATTAAAGCCAACTTCCCCACGCGTATCAGCTTCGCCGTCACCTCTCAGGTAGACTCCCGCACCATCCTCGACGGCGCCGGCGCCGAGAAGCTTTTAGGCCGCGGCGATATGCTCTACATGCCCACCGAGGCCGCCAAGCCCAAGCGGTTGCAGGGCTGCTTCCTCTCCGACGCCGAGATCGACCGCCTGGTCTATTTCTGGGGGAGCCAGCAGAAAGAGGAACCCGATAAGCTGAGGATGGAGACGCTGGTAGGTACCGCTCAGTCAGGCCAGATCGGCGGATTTCCCCGCGACCCCCTTTTAGAGCAAGCCAAGGAGCTGGCCAGGCAGTATAACGACGTCTCGACCTCGTTCCTGCAGCGTAAGCTGCATATCGGCTATCCGCGCGCCGCAAGGCTTAAAGACCAGTTAGACGCGGTGCTGTCTCAAGAAAGCGGGCCGGTAACAGAAGAAGCCGCCGAAAAGGAAGAGGAAGAGGATATTATCTAGTTTTTCTTTATCGCACCATTCCGTATCCCCAGAAAATAAGAACCACTAACACCGCCGCCAGTATCGCCCCAACCCCGGCTTGTGCCGGCGTGTGCTGCTTTAACTCTATTCTCGCCCAGATTACCGCCGGAATCAGAAATACCATCCAGGCTGCCGAAGCGCCATAAACGATAATCAGCACCGCCGCCGCGCCGGCTGTAAAAGCCGTATGTACGCTTATCTTCCAGCAGAGGTTTATTATAGTGAAAACGAATACCGCCGCCGCGCCAGCCGCGAAGGTAGCTTCCAGTTCTTCAGGAGCGTTCAAATACCGGAGCAGCCACCAGCCTAAGACCCCCAGGGCAACCGCCAGTGCATAGATCCCGATCCTCTGCCGCCGCGGGTTTTCAAAAATGCCGTCCAGCTTTTTGCGCCGCACCAGGTAGATGACTAACGCCAGCACCGGCAGCACGCTGAGGGCGAGTGAAATCCCCGCCCATTTCAAAGCATCGGCGGTGGTGTCCGTGCCCTCGAACACCAGCAGGACGATGATGACAAAGCCCATCAGGAATGGGTTGAACACATAGGTAATCAGCCGGGCCAGCGTTTGTTTCATCGACCTTCATGATATACTATTACGGTATGACCGTTATCGTCAATAACAGCGCCGTCCGGATCCAAAAACTTACGCTGGGGCCCTACGAGACCAACGCCTATATCGTCGTCTGCAAAATAACGGGGGAAAGCCTGGTGGTTGACGCGCCGGCCGGGCCTTCGGAGATCATCGCTTGCTTAAAAGACACTCAACCGGAATACATCCTGCTCACCCACGACCACTTCGACCATACCGGCGTCATGACCTCGCTGCGCTCTCGACTCCACGTACCGCTGTCAACCCATGAAGCCAGCTCTTACCAGCTAAAGAATCCGCCGGAAATATTCCTGAAAGACGGGGATTCCCTGAGGCTGGGCAGTCTGAAGATAGAAGTTTTACATACGCCCGGTCATACGCCGGGCAGCTTATGCTTTTTGGTTGGTAAATGCCTGCTGGCCGGCGATACTATTTTCCCCGGCGGTCCCGGCCATACCGATTCGCCTGATGATTTCAGGCAGATACTGGACTCGATTACCAGTCGGATTTTTACACTTCCGGATGATACCGTAATCTTGCCCGGCCATGGCGATGGCACTACCGTCGCCAAAGCTAAGTCAGAATATGCCGTCTTTGCCTCCCGCCCCCATCCATCGGGTCTATACGGTGATATAACCTGGTCATAGTGCTTTGTTTTTTAGTTTTTGTATCTTGGTTTTTGGTTATTGTTTTTAGTAGCGCATCTCAACGCGGTGGAAAGCCTCGGCCAGCTCGAACTTCTCGCCTTTGGCGTTCATCCTGGCGAAGTCTTTCATCCGCGCCCGCATCTCGTCGGAAACGGTGAACTGGCTTTTATGGCAGCCCAGCGCCGCCAGCTTGGTCTCGAACGTATCGGTGATGTCCAGTCGGTAGTTGGGGTCTTCGGAACCCCAGAACCACATCTCCCGCACCTTATGTGTCTCCAGGCCCTCTTCCAGCAGCTCGGGGTAAGAGAGGTGATCGCGGGAATAGGGGAAAACGGCATCCGCTGCCACGATGCCCGTGATACGGTGGTCGCGGTGCCACCCGTATTTACGGTACGGGTCGGCCGTCGCCACGGCGAAAGGCTTGTAGCGCCTTATCTGCCGCACCAGGTCGCGCCGGAACTCGTGGCAGTCCTCGACCCCCTGGTCGGGGTACTTTAAAAAGACCGTATGCTTCACGCCGAGTACTTTGGCCGCCGCCAGCTGCTCT
>JBFYTX010000026.1:0-4546 GCA_041300345.1 Dehalococcoidales bacterium
GTGCCGAACCTCGCCGCGAGCCCCGCTTCCAGTTGGGTCCTGGCGTCTTCGCTCAGCTCTTCGGTGCGGATGATGTAGTCCGTGTCGCCGACCTTCTGGATGATGGCGTCCGCGTAGCCCAGGCTGGCTACTTCGCTCTTTAGTTCGTTAAAATCGACCGCCGTCTCCAGCCGCACCGTTAGTAGCGAGCCGCTGCTGAACTCGATGCTCCGCTTCAGGCCGAACACCGAAAGCGAGACGATGGCGACAATTATAAGTACACCGGAAATAAGAAAGAACCAGTATCTTTTGCCGATGATGTCAAGCATTATTTCTTGCCTCCGGTTACTGAAAATAGCCAGCTCTTGGTCGCGATGGAGGTGCCGACCAGCATGCGCAGGAGCGTGCGCGTCACGGTGATCGCCGTGAACATGCTCACCACCGCGCCGATGAGTAGCGTCCAGGCAAAACCTATCACGACGGGGTTGCGCATCGCCGTGTTGCCCAGCCACAGCAGGATGACGCAGGCGATGACCGTGGTGATGAAGCTGTCGAAGATGGCCGACCAGGCGCGGTGGAAGCCGGCTTCAATGGACGCCCCCAGCGTCCGTCCCGCCCGGAACTCCTCTTTCATTCTCTCGAAGATGAGCACGTTGGCGTCTACCGCGATGCCCATGGATACGATGATGCCGCCGATGCCGCCCAGGCTCAGGGTAACGGGCCATAGCTTGCAGATCGCCAGGGTCAACGCGCCGTAGAAGACCAGCGCCAGACTGGCCATCAGGCCGGGCAGGCGGTAATAGGCGATCATGAACAGCATGACCAGCAATACGCCGATCAAACCCGCTTTCCAGCTGTTGGTGACGAACTCCGCTCCCAGCGTGGCGGAGACCTTTTCCTGGTAAAGCGGCGGCTTCAGGAGCTCCACCGGCAGCGAGCCGGATCTCAATAGATTGGCCAGTTCTTCCGATGAAGCCCTGGTGAAGCTGCCGGAAATCGTGCCTGTGCCGTCGAAGTTCGAGGCGTTGATTTTCGGTGCGGAGATCAGGGCGTTATCCAGGAAGATGCCCAGGACATATCTCAGGTCGTAAGGCCCGGCTTCTTCCAGCGGGTCGTACAGCCGGGCGGCTATTTCATCAAAGATGACGGCACCTTGATCGTTCCATTCGATGTCAACTTGGGGCACGTTGTTGGCCGGGCCGCCGAGGTTGGGTTGGGCGTCCGCCAAAAGCGCGCCGGTAAGGGCCGTGCCATCGTTGCCCCGGGAGATGATCCAGGAGGCGGTCTCCTTGTATTTTTCCAGCGTGGCGTTATCGGCGGCGTTGCCGTTAACATCGGTGAACTTGAGGCTGGTCCCCTCCATCGTTAAAAACACTACCGGCGCCTTGGTGCCGGTCGCGTCCGCTTCCGTATCCACGAAGACGCGGTCCCCCGTTTCGGTGGGGTCGAAGAACCCCGTGACGTTGGCTGAAAGGTAGTCTTTGAGATAGATCAGCGTCCCCGTTGCGGTGCGCTCTACCTCGCGGAACTCCAGGAACCCGACCTGCTCCACCTGCTTCTTGGCGGCTTCGATATCGGTGAAACCCGGCAGCTGCACCAGGATGCGGTCTTCGCCCAGTTTCTGGATGACCGGCTCCGTGACGCCGAAGGTGTCGATACGTTTCTGGATGATGATCAGGGCGCGGTCGACAGCTTCCCCGACGGACGCGTTGTCGGACGTGTTGACCTGGTAGACCAGGTGTACGCCGCCGACCAGGTCGAGCCCGAGTCGCAGGCCCTGCCGGCCGAACCTCTCACTGTTTAACGGTACGAGCGTCCAGAGGGTGAAGGCAAAGATAGCCAGTATGATGACAAATGCGAGTCCATTTCTTCGAGCCATTTTTATTCCTTCAATCGATTCTTTCCGGGATCGCCGGCGTTTTCCAGCCGGCGCGCGATGTAGTCCAGGGCTGAACGTTTATCGGTGACCTCGCCTTCGGCCTGGGCCTCTTTCAGGGCTTCCAGCAGTTCGCCGATTTTTGGCCCGGGCGCCAGGCGGTAGGCCTTCATGATGTCGTTCCCGTCGATGAGTTTCGGCGGTTTTGACAGGCTTGCTTCCTCGTAATGCCGCTCCAGGACGTAACCGGTCATCGCGGCGTGTTGCCGCCACTGCGTCAGGTCCAGCTCAGGACCCCTGGCGGCCAGGTGGTCGGCCAGCGAGAGGAAGAGGATGTCTATGCCGGACTCGCCGGCGTCGCGGAAGAAGCGGTAGATGGCCCGCCGCGTGGGGAAGCCCTCCTGGCTCATCTGCGTCGGCCGCAGGTGATATGTGATCAGCAGTTCTATGTATTTGATTTCTCGTCGGCTGAACCTCAGTCTCTCCATGATCGCGGCGGCATCGGCGGCGCCTTGCTGCGGATGGCCTAGGAAGCGCGCCCGCCCGTCCTCGATGGTTTTTGTTTGCGGCTTGGCGATATCGTGGAGGAGTGCCGCCAGCTTTAGCAGCGACTTTCTAGTGCTGGCGTGACCGGTCTCTTCGTTAAAATGTTCTTGCAGTCTCGCCGACCAGGTAACAGCATCGAGAATCTCGCGGGGCGCGTGTTCCCAACTGCCTTCCCGGATGAGAAACTCAATGGCTTTGACCGATTCAATGGAATGCTCGAAGACGTCCCAGACGTGCATCCTGGGCTGTTCGACGCCGCGGGCCGGTTCCAGCTCGGGTATCAGGGCGGTGAGCAGTCCCAGGTCATCAAGGTAGGCCAGCCGCCGCCCGGCGCCCTGCAGGGCCAGCAGGCGCAGCAGTTCTTCCCGGCTCCGCTCTCCCGGTACCGCCGCGATGAGTCCGCGATGCTGGCGGATGAGCGACTCCGTGGCGGCGTCGATATTTAAGCCGAGCTCCGCGGCCAGGCGTACCACCCGCAGCAGGCGGGCGGGATCCGACTCGAAAACTCCGGGACTGACAGCCCTGATAATACCCCGCTTCAGGTCTTCCCGGCCGTGAAACGGGTCGATGAGGCTTTCGCTAGTGAAAGATTCTCTTAAATCCCAGGCCATCGCGTCGATGGTGAAATCGCGCCGCCCGAGGTCCTGCCTGATTGCGCCCTCGAGCGTGGAAAAATCGATCTGCCACGGCGTTCCCGGCAGAATTACTCTCCCCACCCCGTTTTCCGCGTCGAGCGTGACGTATTTGCCGCCCAGGGCGTCCGCCGCCCCGGAAGCGGTTGCCAGGGCATCAGCGTCCACGGCAATATCGATATCACCGGTTTCTCTTCCCAGCAGCGTGTCCCGCACAAAACCGCCGACTATATATGAGTTAATCCCTTTACTATCAAGGAATCGGCTGATTCTGTCCAGGAGCTGGGAAGCGTCGGGTTTAATGACTGTCGTGTCTTCCATCGTTGCTAAGGGCATCTTTTAAACTATACTATCACGAATCGAATTTATCAAGTGGCTAGATACGAATCTATATCTACACACCGTTAATTATGTATGCTCACCCCCTTTTGTCCCCCTCACCATCTACCTTTATAGAAAAAAGCTGTGCCCGCTCTGAATTTATCCCCACGCCTATAGAGTTAATATGCAGGGAGTTACCAAGAGGGGCGTTAGCCCCTCTTTCATTATCTCCCCCCTCTCCTGCGGACAGGAGAGGGGGTTGGGGGTGAGGTACACAAAGTGAAGAGCCCCCTGATAGTGGTATAATGCGCTTTATGAACAAGAAAGACTCTGCGTCGCTCGATATAGCCATGCTGAAAGACGAGCCCTGGCGGTTCGGTAAGGACTTCCTCTGGGGCAGCGCCACCGCTGCCCACCAGGTGGAGGGCCGCTGCAAGAATAATAACTGGTACAGGTTCGAGTCCGCCCGTGATGAGCACGGTCAACCCCGTATCCTGGACGGCCAGCGGGCCGGCGTCTGCTGCGATCACTGGAATCTCTATAAAGAAGACATCAAGCTCATGAAGGCGCTGTCGCTGAACGCCTACCGCTTCTCGGTGGAATGGAGCAAGATCGAGCCGGAACAGGGCAAATATGATGAAACGGCCCTCGACCACTACGGGAACGTCGTTGATGAGCTGTTAAAAAACGGCATCGAGCCGATGATCACCCTGCACCACTTTACCGACCCCATCTGGTTTGAAGAGCAGGGGGCGTTCCTCCGGGAAAACTCTCCGGAAATCTTCGCCGGGTTCGTGGAAAAGGTCGTCCGCCGCCTCGGTTCAAAAGTTAAGCTCTGGTGTACCATCAACGAGCCCACGGTCTACGCCATGCAGGGATACCTCAAGGGGCGTTTCCCGCCGGCCTTGAAAGCCCCGGACAAGGTCGGTATCGTGCTGCGGAACCTTATGCGCGCCCATACCGCCGCCTATCAACGTATCAAAGAAGTCGCCCCGGCGGCGCAGGTGGGGCTGGTGGCCGCTATCTTGCACTATGAGCCGGCGCGCCGGTGGCATGTCATGGACGTCCTGGCGGCGCGTGCGTTTAACCGCAGCCTGAACGAGATGCACCTGGAGTATCTCGTCGACGGTGTTTTCCGGTTCGCGATACCCGGCGCCGGGCGTGTCTCCTACGATAGCGGCGTCAGGGAAGC
>JBFYTX010000226.1:0-7234 GCA_041300345.1 Dehalococcoidales bacterium
CGCCGAGCACTGCCCCTATTACCGCCATCAATATTTAGCGGCCGCCGCTCAGGAGCCGCACCAGGCGGCCCTGCCCGGCATCGCCGCCGTTGACGCCGCCGAGCGCTACGCCGCCCTCCAGGCCCAGATAAAAGACCTTCAGGCTCAGCTCGAAGAGGCCCGCCAGGCGATCATCGATTACTGCGTGCATGAAGGCCTGAACCGCGTCTTCGGCAACACCTGTGAGATCACTTATAAAGTCACCGAGCGTACCGGCTTCAGCGAGGAGGACGTCCGGGCCGTACTCGAGCCGGAGGGACTGTGGGCCCGGGTGATGGGATTCGACCCCGCCCTTATAAAGCAGCTCTTCGCCGATGAGTCCGTCCCCGAGTCTGTGCGTGATAAGCTTGAAACGCTCAAGCGCGTGACGTCTACTTTCCCTCAGCTCTGGGTCAAGCGACATTCCGACGAGGAAGACCCGTCGCCGTGAAAATCCTGCTGGTGCGGCACGGCATCGTTGTCGCTGATAATAAGCGTTTCCTGGGGCGGCTGGACCTCCCTCTTTGTGAGTCCGGCGTCAGGCAGGTGAAACGCCTCCGCGACCGCCTCGCCGGCGAAAAGATTGACGTTATTTATACCAGCCCGCTGCGCCGGGCTGCCGCTACGGCGGAGATCATCGCCGCCGGCCATCAGGCAAAAGTAATCACCCGCGACGACCTCTGTGAGTGCGATTTCGGTAAAATTGAAGGGCTGACCTTCGACGAGATTCAGCTACGGTATCCGGCCCTGGCTGAAGAGCTGCGTCTCAGGAGAACGGGCGCCTTCCCCGGCGGCGAGACCCTCGAGCAGCTTAACGAGCGCATCCTCGCCTTTCTAAAAACGTTGGAAAAACATCAGCCGGAGGAGACCCTGCTCATCGTGGCTCACGGCGGCCCGGTGCGCCTGCTCATCTGTAACCTGCTGGGACTGGGACTGGAGCACTGGGTCCAGTTCCGCATCGAAAACGCTTCGCTGAGCATCGTGGAGACGTATCCGGGGATGAACATCCTCGACCTCTTTAACGACGTCTCCCACCTCAAATAAAAAGGAGTCTATGGAAAAAGTCTTCGTCTCGTGGAGCGGCGGCAAGGACGGCTGTCTCGCCCTCTACCGCGTGCTCCGGGCGGGCATGGATGTCCGCTGCCTGGCCAACATGGTCAGCGGGGACGGCTTGCGCTCGCGGAGCCACGGCATCAGGGCCGCCGTCATCAAAAAACAGGCTGAAGCTTTAGGGATCCCGATCGTCCAGCGCCCTACCGCCGACGATACCTACGAGGTGTCATTTATTGAAATGCTGGAAGAGTTCAAGCGGGAAGGAATCGAGGCCGGGGTCTTCGGGGACATCGACTTCCCCCCGCACCGGGAGTGGGTGGAAAATGTCTGCCGGCAGGCCGGCCTCGCGGCGCGCCTGCCCCTGTGGCGCGAAGACCAGTCGAAGCTCCTGGCAGAGTTCATCGGGGCGGGTTTCAAGGCGGTGGTGGTCGTTGTTAAAGCGGGTCTGCTGGGGAAAGAGCTATTGGGAAGGGTCGTCGATACCGACTTCCTGGCTTTGATGCAAAAGACGGAGGGCGTGACGCCCTGCGGCGAGGCCGGCGAGTACCATACTTTAGTTATCGACGGCCCGGTATTCAGAAAACGACTCGATATCGTTAAGAGTGAAATAGTCACCCGGGGCGAGCACCACTTCCTGGAGATTCTTGAAACGCGACTTAAAACGAAAAAACCTGTAGGACGGTAGCTATGAAGATCATCGCTAAAGTAGTCTCTCAAAAAGGCACCTGCCAGGCCGGCCATCGCGTCGGCGACGAGTTCGTTATCGGCCAGACGACTCCGGAGGGTATGTGCTCCTGGGCGTTCACCGCGGTGTTCCCCTACGCCGAGGCGTTGGAGTTCGGCGGGTCTTTTCCCTGGGAAAGCGGCCCGCATAAGGCCCGCGTGGCCTGCTCCGACCCTGATAATCCGGTCGTCTTAGAGCTTCGGCGGGTGGAATAAAGTAGTAACCTATCCCCCTTTGTCCCCCTTCCCTTCTGATTAAGGGAAGGGGGAAATAAAAAAGAGGGGCTGACGCCCCTCTTAAACACTCTGTAATGAAACTTTCATTATGAGCATAGTTAAGAATCTAAGTGGTGGGGAGTGTTTCGCTTTCTATCAATGTTAATGTCTTCTGATAACCTCTAATTGCCACAAACCTTTGGCTAAACCATCCAAATCGGGAAAGAGAGTGCGATTATTTACTGCCATTCTTTCTAAATTATCAAGCAATTTAACCTTTTTATTTTTTGGTACTAACCATTTTCTAAGAATTTGAATGTCGAATTCACCAGTATTGTAATTATTCGGATTGTCTTGTTCCAAGCTGATCTCAGGACGTTGATGTAATGTGAAAAATCCAGATTGTGCAATTAGTCTTGGAGTATTATATATTGGATAAATTATCCTCACTCCTGGAATTTTAAAAGGTGATCTTTTATTATTTAACACGTTAATAATCCTAGAATTATCTTCAATCCTACGAATTACCCATACTGCTCCATCTTTACATGGCTTTTCTTCGCATATCACAGCATGATATAGAGCAACCAAAGGGTTTGATGTCCAATCAAGGAGTCTGACTGGTAGTCCATGATGACGTGCAAGAAATAGAGCCTCCCAATCATTTAGTATTTTTTGCGTGTGGTCATAGGCATAGCGTTTGAAACGGTGTAATAGATCACGTTCTTGTTCAGGTTTCAAGGGAGGAACCGTTTTCCCACCATGTTTATAGAAATTGTTTCTTCCGGCAGTAGGTGTTAGTGAAAACGATTGATCATTCAACCCTCTAAAGTAAAGATTACCACCGGGATATTCTTCTTCAAAATCCTTTATTGCTTTAGTAAATTTCCGATGTTATTGATAATCTTTATATCTTTCTCATCGTAAAAAATCATGTCAACCATTTCATGGTTCCTCCAACTTATAAAAATGCTAATATCATTTATGTCTACTTAGTATTATACACCTCAATTACACTAAACTATACGCGTTCTCTCTACCCTCTAGCTTTGTTTATCCTATCCGAGATTTTTCGCGACATTTTCCCCTTCACTTTTCTCCCTCTTCCCCTGTATACTGTCTACTGTAAACCGTTAACTGTAACCCCGCTTGCCGCACCTTAAAAAACGAATAATTACGCCTGCCGGATCCTGAAGGTAACTTAACATATTGTTGGAAACGAATACCCGGTCACTGAAGCTAACTAAACATAAAGTCAGAAACGAATAACAGCTTTGTATTATGTCTGGTTAGCTTCAAACACTAAAATAAAAAAACGAAAAACGAATCGACCCGTTTCGAAAGGTCATAAAACTCCGATTAGTGCTATACTTTAGGTTAAGAAAGTCACTATAATGGACACCCCCGAAAAAGCTAAAGAGCGCATCGAAAAATTGAGGGCGGAGCTCAACCGCCATAACTACCTCTACAACGTCATGGACAGCCCGGAGATCAGCGACGCCGAGTACGACGGCCTGATGCGGGAGCTCAAGGAGCTGGAGGAAAAATTCCCGCAGTTCCTCACCCCGGACTCCCCTACCCGGCGTGTCGGCGCTGCCCCCATCGAAGCCTTCGGTGTGGTGGAACACCCGCGCCCGCTGCTCTCTTTGGGCAACGTCTTTTCCGACGACGAGCTGCTGGCCTGGTACAACCGCACGGTGAAGTTGGTCGGCAATACTTCTTTCGACTTTGTCTGCGAGCACAAGATCGACGGCCTCGCCGTCGCTTTGACCTACATCGACCGGCAGTTCGTGACCGGCGCCACCCGCGGCGACGGCTACCGCGGCGAGAACATCACCCAGAATCTCAAGACCATCCGGAGCATCCCCCTCTCCGTCCCCAAAGACGCCCCGGCGCGTTTCGAGATCCGCGGCGAGGTCTTCCTGCCGCGCACCGGCTTTCACAAGCTCAACCAGGAGCGGGCTAAAGAAGGCCTGCCCCTCTTCGCCAACCCACGCAATGCCGCCGCCGGCTCTTTACGCCAGCTGGACTCGCGCATCACCGCCCGCCGCCCCCTGGACATCTTCGTCTATATGCTGGGCTACGCCGAGGGCCGGACTGTCCCGCCTACCCATTGGGAAGCGATGCAGTGGCTGAAATCGCTCGGTTTCAAGATAAACCCCCGTAATGAGGTCTGCGCGAATATTGAAGAAGTAAAAAAATATTATAACCAATGGAAGGAACAGCGGGAGGGTCTCACCTATGAAGCCGACGGCATCGTGGTCAAGATCAACCGGCTTGACCTCCATGAGGAGCTCGGGGATATCGGCCATGAGCCCCGCTGGGCGGTCGCCTACAAGTTCCCCGCCGTCCAGGGCACCACGGTCTTGAAAAGCATCGAGATCAGCGTGGGGCGCACGGGGACGCTCAATCCCTATGCCGTCCTGGAGCCGGTATCGGTAGGCGGTGTTACCATCAGAAGCGCCGCCCTGCACAACGAGGACGATATCCGCCGCAAGGACATCCGCGAGGGCGACAGCGTTATCATCCAGCGTGCCGGCGAGGTCATCCCGGAGATCCTCGGCCCGGTCATAGGCAAGCGCACCGGCCGTGAAAAGCCGTTCGACCTTCTGCAAAAATTACCGAAAAACGATAAAAACCAGCCGGTCTGTCCCGCCTGTTTACAGCCGGGAGTGATCAGGCCGGAGGGCGAGGTGATGTACTACTGCGCCAACGCCGCCTGCCCCGCCCAGGCCCAGCAACGGATTGAACACTTCGCCTCCCGCGGCGCCATGGACATCCGCGGCATCGGCGAGAATATCAGCGCTACCCTGTACCGCGAGCGCCTGGTGAAAGACATCGCCGGCCTTTATGACCTCAAGCAGGAACAGCTGGCGGCGCTGGAAAAAATGGGCGAAAAAAGCGCCGCCAATATCCTGCGGTCCATCGAGAACAGTAAAGACCGTCCGCTCTTGCGGCTAATCTATGCCCTGGGCATCCGGCATATCGGGGAGGAAATGGCGGGTGTCCTCGCCGGGCGTTTCCACAGTATCGATAGACTGGCGCAGGCTTCGCGGGACGAGTTGATGGAAATCTCCGCTATCGGCCCCAAGATCGCCGATAGCGTGACCGCTTTCTTCGACCAGAAAGAAAACCTGGATATTATCCGCCGGCTTAAAGAGGCGGGCGTCAGGACGGAAGAAAAAGCGGTCGTGAAACAGCACCTGCCTCTTTCGGGCAAGGAGTTCGTCCTGACCGGGACCCTGGTTAATCTAACCCGCCAGCAGGCGGAAGCCCGCATCAGGGAGCAGGGCGGGGCAGCCAAGGACAACGTCAACCGCAAGACCGACTACATCGTCGTCGGCGCCGAGCCCGGCTCAAAGCTGGCCAGGGCTACCGAGCTGGGGATAGAAATACTTGATGAACAGCAATTTATCGAAAAGCTTAAAAAGGCGGACTCATGAAATTGATCGTCGGCCTGGGAAACCCGGGATTTCTATACACCCGCAACCGCCACAACGTCGGTTTTATGTGCGTGAGTCACCTGGCCCGGATGCACAGGATAGACTTCGACAGGAAGCAGGGACACGCCCGCACGGGCATCGGCAATATCGCCGGTCATCTGGTGGTGCTGGCGCGGCCGCAGACCTATATGAACGCCAGCGGCGAATCGGTGAACGCCCTCATGAACAAGCTCAACGTAGCGTCGGCCGACCTCGTCGTTATCCATGACGACCTCGACCTGCCGGCGGGCAAGATCCGCCTGCGTCTGGGCGGCAGCTCCGGCGGTCACAAGGGCATCGACTCCATTATTACGAGGATCGGCACGCCGGAGTTTTACCGCGTGAGAGTCGGCATCAGCCGACCTGAAACCGAAGCCCCCGACAAGGAAAGTACGGTTATCGACTTCGTCTTAAAGGATTTCACCCGCGAAGAGAAAAAGAGCATCGATACTGTCATCCCGAAAGTCAGCGAGGCTATCTCGTCACTACTGGCCGAAGGCCTCCCCGCGGCGATGAACAAGTATAATTAACCGCAAAGTCAGAGTCATACCTCACCCCTGCCCCTCTCCAGCCTGTAAGATTCTTTATCTGGTATATTCAACCTGGCTGGAGAGGGAAGTAAAGCAGAGAGGGGGCGAAGCCCCCTCTCATATCTCTCCCCCTCTCAAACGAAATATTTTCCAGGTGGATTTGATGAATCTGTTTGAGAGGGGGTCAGGGGGTGAGTAAAGGTCATTCGAGCTTTTGCTGATGCTCAGCTACAGATGATATAATCTGTTCGAGTAATGAGATGAAAAACAAGTCTGTTTTTATCGGGGTCATCGGCGGGGGCGAGGTAACGCCGCCGGTGGCCAGACTGGCGGAAGAAGTGGGGCGGGAGATCGCCCGGCGCGGGGCGGCGTTGGTCTGCGGGGGACTCGGCGGCGTCATGGAAGCCGCCTGCAAAGGCGCCAGCGAGGAGGGCGGATTAACCATCGGCATACTGCCGGGCGAAAGCCGCCGGGCGGCTAATCCCTACGTGCAAATACCCATCGTCACCGGCATCGGTTATGCCCGGAACGTCGCGGTCGTTAAATCGTCGCAGGCGGTCATCGCCATCGACGGGAGCTACGGCACACTGGCGGAAATCGGGCACGCACTGCAAAGCGGGATACCGGTCATTGGCCTGGGGACGTGGTCGATCTCAATGGACGAAAAAGCGGATAATAAAATAATCACCGCTAAAGATCCGCCGGAAGCTGTAGAAAAAGCCTTTAGCCTGATTGAAAATCAGGAATAACCACTCCGACAGGAGAAAATATGTCCACGATTAAGAGCATTAAAGCCAGGGAGATTCTGGACTCGCGGGGGAATCCGACTGTGGAGGTGGAGGTAGAGCTAAAGGACGGGACTAAAGGCACGGCCGCGGTGCCTTCCGGCGCCAGTACTGGCAAGTACGAAGCGCTGGAGCTGCGCGACGGCGATAAGAAGCGTTATGACGGGAAGGGAGTCCTCAAGGCGATCGCCAACATCAACGGAACGATTACCGATACGATTAAAGGCATGGAAGCGATCGACCAGAAGAAAATTGATAGTGCGCTGATAAAACTGGATGGAACGCCCGATAAATCGAAACTCGGGGCTAACGCTATCCTGGGGGTATCGCTGGCGGTCGCCCGCGCCGCGGCCGCGGCAAAGAAAATGCCGCTTTACCGCCATCTCAATGATACTGATACCTATACTTTGCCCGTCCCGATGATGAA
>JBFYTX010000156.1:0-3130 GCA_041300345.1 Dehalococcoidales bacterium
GCCGTTCTCCTCCCCGAAGTCGATCCTCTCCAGGCTGCCGGCGTAGACCACCGGCGGGCTTTCCGCCAGGACCTGGCTCTGGTGGATGTGCCCCAGGGCTATGTAGTCGTAGGCGGGATTGGCGATGTTGCTGATCAGCACCGCGGGCTCCTGTCCCATGACCATCCGCATCTCCGAGCCGGCCCTCGCCCCGGTGACCCACAGGTGCGCGGCCAGGACTGCGGGGAGCGTTGGATCGAGGGCGGCCGTCTTGTCGGCGATGACCTGCGTCAGGGCTTCCTGAAGCTTGCGGTTGACCTGCTCGATGTCGAGGTTTTTGGCCTCCTCGCGTGTTAAAAGACCGCTGCGCCTCAGCCAGGGAATGGCGACTATCTGTATCGGGCCGCTGGCGGTCGCGATTTTATAGATGTCTGGTTTGGCGGCGACGTAAACGTTTTTTACCGCCAGCGTATCGAAGATCTCCGTCGCGGTGGCCCGGCCGATGGCGTTGGGCAGGTCGTGGTTGCCCACGAGCAGGAATACCGGGATATTGTTGCTCGCCAGCCGCCCGATGCGCCGCGCGAACTCCCGCTGTTGCGTCTGGGTCGGCTCCCGCGTCCGGTAGGCGTCCCCGCAGAAGATGACCAGGTCCGCCCGGATCTCCAGCGCGTAGTCCACCAACTCGTCGAATACGCTCAGGAAATCGTTCACGCGCGTTGATAGCCCGGTGGCGGGGTCCGGCCGCCCGTAGTTCTCCACGCCCAGGTGCAGGTCCGCGAAGTGGATAATTTTCATACCTGCTGTTATTTTACATCATTTCACACGAGAAACACGACAAAATCCCCTCTCCCTTTTCTTCTTCCCTGTCATTCTGAACTCAGCGAAGAATCCGTACTACACCGGAGTGCATTAACGAGAGGGGGCGCCAGCCCCCTCTCAATGTCCTCCCCCTCTCCAGACAATAGATGAAACCACCTGTATAATCCGGAGTCTGGAGAGGGGGTAGGGGGTGAGGCTCAAAAACCACGACAAATTCCCCTTCACATTTCTCCCTTTTCCTGTGTATACTTGTTGAGGTATCCTCGCATATTAACAACTGAATAGGGCAGTCTATTTGTCATAAAGTTGGAAACGAATGTCCCGGATTCGAAGCTGACTCGACATAAAGTCACAAACGAATAACAGCTACAAAAATCAACTCATTAGTTACGAACTGAAAATAAAAAAAACGAGAAACGAATCATCTCCGCACTTTAACAACAGAATATAAACTTTTACTCGCTCGTAGCTCTTGCCTCGACCCCATCGTTATGTTATACTCTATTTCAGCGTGCATCTCCTGATACTTCTGATTAATATTCTATAGGGAGGTCAAACTCAATTGCCTGATACTGCAACTATCAAACAGCTCCTCGAAGCCGGAGCGCACTTCGGACATCAGACGGGTCGCTGGCACCCGCGGATGAAAAGCTATATCTTTACCAAGCGCAACGGCATCCATATCATCGACCTGGAAAAGACCGCCGTCATGCTGGACAAGGCCTGCGCCTTTATCCGTGAAACGGTCGCCTCCGGCCAGACCATCCTCTTCGTCGGCACTAAAAAACAGGCCCAGGAGTCAGTCAAGGAAGAGGCCGTCCGCTGCGGCATGTACTATGTCAACCTGCGCTGGCTGGGCGGCATGCTCACCAACTTCGCTACCATCCAGGCGCGTATCGACCAGCTCGTAAGGCTGGAAGACCAGCTCGCCAGGGGAGAGCTCGGCCGGCTGACCAAGAAAGAGGTCATCAAGCTCAACGAGAAGATCGGCCGCCTCAACAACCAGATGGGCGGCTTTAAAGAGATGACCGCCCTACCCGGCGCCCTGTTCATTATCGACCCCACCAAGGAGAGGATCGCCCTCGCCGAGGCCAAGCGCATGAGTATCCCGGTGGTCGCTATCGTCGATACCAACTGCAACCCCGATGAGATCGACCATCCTATCCCCGCCAACGATGACGCCATCCGCGCCGTGAAGCTCGTCTGCTCCAAGGTCGCCGATGCCGTTCTGGAAGGCAAGGCCGGGCTGGCCGCCGCCGTCCCCGTCGAGGTCGTTCAGGAAAAGGCCGCCGCTGAGGCTGAAGAGGCCGCGGCCGCCGCTCCCGCCGGTTTCGTACCGGAAAAGGAATAAGGAGGACCGTTTGGAAATCACTACCGGGATGATCAAGGAACTGAGAGAACAGTCCGGCGCCGGTATCATGGACTGCCGCACCGCGCTCGTCGGGTGCGGCGGCGATATGGATAAGGCGCTGGCTTCACTTAGAGAAAAAGGCCTTCTCAAGGCTCAGAAAAAAGCCGAGCGCGTTACCGGCCAGGGCCTCGTCGAAGCCTATATCCATACCGCCGGCCGCATCGGGGCCATGGTCGAAATTAACTGTGAAACGGACTTCGTTGCCCGCACCGACGAGTTCAAGCAGCTGGCCCATTGCCTGGCCATGCAGGTGGCCGCACTCGCGCCTAAGTATATCTCCGAAGAAGAAATCAAAGAGGGCGAGGATCTCGACCCCGTGGAAGCCTGCCTCTTGTCTCAGCCCTATATCAAGGACCCCACCCGTACGGTCAAAGACATAGTCGTGGAAGTCATCGCCAGGACGGGCGAGAACATTAAAGTGCGCCGGTTCATCCGCTACGAACTCGGCAACTAAGGACGGGGAAGATGCCCGAAGCTAAATACAAGCGGATCATGCTCAAGCTCAGCGGCGAGGCCCTCCGCGGCGGGCACAGCTACGGCATCGATACTCCTACTCTCACCCGCATCGCCGGGCAGATCAAGAAGGTCACCGCGCTGGGCGTGGGCGTCGGCATCGTGGTCGGTGGAGGGAACATCTGGCGGGGCGCCCGGGCCGAAGCCGACGGCATGGACCGTGTCACCGCCGACTACGCGGGGATGCTGGCCACGGTCATCAACGCCCTCGCGTTGCAGGATGTCCTGGAACGGAACGGCGTGCAGACCAGGACGCAGTCGGCTCTGGACATCAGGCAGGTTGCTGAACCCTATATAAGGCGGCGTGCTATACGCCATCTGGAGAAGGGCAGGGTGGTTATCTTTGCGGGGGGCACTGGCAATCCCTACATGACGGCGGATACCGCCGCTGCCCTGCGTGCCATTGAA
>JBFYTX010000159.1:0-3705 GCA_041300345.1 Dehalococcoidales bacterium
TGAGATTATCATCGATAATGAGAAAAACCTCGTCGACCGCAGTTTTTGCGCCTATATTCCACCCGGCGTCCAGCATGGTCCGATAATTGTCAGAAACGTTACCCGGCCTATCTTCTGGGTATCTTCCGGCCGCGCCCCTAAATATGAATAAAGGATGATAGAGTGACTACAATCAAAGAATTTAATAAATACGGTGAAGAGCTGGAAAATCTCCTTCTATTAAGGACGTCGCCGGTCGCGGTTAAAATGTTGAAAAAGGAGTCGGACATTCCCGCCGGCGCCCTCCGCCCGAAGAAGGACCGTAAGACCCATTATGCCCAGTGCCAGGCCTTTGCCATGACGCGCCGGGAGGGCACGACCATCGCCATGCTCAAGGAAGACCACTGGTGCCCCGCCGCCCTGATGGCCTACGGCATGGTGCCTCTACCTCCGGGGATGAACCCCGGCATGCACCCCTATGAGATGTTCGACTTCGGTAAATACATCGGTATTTTAACCGCGCCCCTGAAGACCGCAGCTTTCAAGCCGGACGTCGTCATCATCTATTCCAATACTTCACAGCTGCGCAGCCTCCTGCTTTCTTTCGGGCCCGAGGAAATCCCGCAGGTCGGCGGCCGCTATTTCCCGCCTTCCTGCGCCCATGCCGTCGTCACGCCTATGCTCAAGGGCGGATATTGGGTCATCATGCCCGACCCTGGCGAATACCAGCGGGCGCTCTGCGATGAAGGGGAGATGATGTTCGCCGTGCCGGCGGCTAAACTCCCCGTGCTCATGGAAGGCCTTAATAAATTCCAGTCGCAGGGCTTCGCCTACCGCAACAACTACTATTTCATGCAGGGTGACTTCTCCCGCCCCGATTTTTATAAGAAGATGTTTAAAGATTGGGGCCTGGAAGACTATTAGATGTCCGCTACTATCAGTCTCCTTGAAACACGAGATATTCGGCGTATCATGTCCGCCTTTCTTAACTCCGAATGGCATACGCCGGAATCCCATTTTCGTACATTACTGTCGGAGCAGGAAAAGGGGAAAATAGTGTTTCTCGTGGCACGTAATGAGAACGTTGTCACCGGTTTTGTGTTCATCAAGTGGCAGGCGGACTATCCTCCCTTTTACGAGAAATCCATCCCAGAAATCCGCGACCTTCGCGTTCTAAACGAATTCCGGCGCCGTGGTATCGCCACCGCCCTTTTAGATGAGGCGGAAAGGCGGATATTCGAGCGTTCATCGGTGATAGGAATAGGAGTGGGGTTATACGCTGATTACGGTGCCGCTCAGCGCTTATATATTAAACGCGGCTATATCCCTGATGGACGAGGATTAATGTATAATAATCGACCCGCTAAACCCGTGCATGATGTCTTCGTGGATGACAATCTCGTTCTTTATTTTACTAAAGAACATAAATAACCCACTTTTTTCTAGACACCCGCGACCGTAAAGTCTATAATGCCCTTTAGTTATGAGTTCTAAAGTTGGACCCCGAGTTCTTATCCCGCGCGCCGAAGTGGCGTTTATTGTGGCGCGGCTGGCCGCAGAGATATCCCGCGATTATCATGATAAAACCCCCCTCCTGATCGGTATCTTGAAGGGCTCGTTCGTCTTCATGGCCGACCTCATTCGCTGTCTGGATTTCCCTCTCGAAGTTGATTTCATACGGCTCTCCAGCTACGGCCGCGGCACGCAAACTTCCGGCACCGTTAGAGTAGTGCAGGGTTTACGCTCGAAATTGCCGGGCAGGCACGTGCTTGTGGTTGAGGACATCATTGATACAGGAACAACGGTTGCTTTCCTCATTGAGTATTTAAAGAAGAAAAGGCCGGCCTCGCTCAAGCTCTGCGCCCTGCTAGACAAACCTTCCCGGCGGCGCGTGCCGGTGACTATCGACTACCTCGGTAGGGCTGTGCCGGACAAATTCGTCGTGGGGTATGGCATCGACGTTAATGAGAAATATCGCAACCTGCCGGACATCTATTATTTGGAGGACTGATGGTTGACGATATCAGTGATATAAAAGCGTATTATGACAGCTGTGTCGAAAAAGAAAGTATACGACTGGAACGGCATCAGCAGGAACGCGATATTACCTGGCGCTATTTAGATAAATATCTGCCTCCGCGCGGCAAAATCCTGGAGATCGGGTCGGCAACCGGAGTATATACAGTACCTTTAGCTAAAAAGGGTTATCATGTTACCGCCGTTGACCTTTCACCTAAATCGATAGCCGCCTGTAAAAAGAGGGTGAAAAAAGAAGGACTGGAAGAGAAGGTAACCTGCTTTGTCGCCGATGGACGGGAACTCAAAGGCGTGCCGGGTAAAGACTATGACGCCGTACTCCTCATGGGGCCGCTTTATCACCTCATTCTCAAAGAAGACCGGGAAAAAGCAGTACGGGAGGTTTATAACCGGTTGAAACATGGCGGTGTGATACTCTCCTCCCTTGTCAGCCGGTACGGTATCTGGGGTACCATCATGACCAGATTGTCTTATTTGATTGACAGGCAGGAAGATGTGCATTCCGTGATTGAGAAAGGAAAAGACGTTTTGGTCCCGGCAGGAGGTTTCCGCGGATACTTCGCCACTGTAAAAGAAGTAAAACCGCTTCATGAAAATGCAGGCTTTAAGACACTGGTTTTGGCGGGGGTTGAACCGGCTAATACCGTTGCTGATGATAGCTATAATAATCTTGAGGGAGAGAGAAGAAAATTGTGGCTTGACCTCCTGTTTTCCATTAGTACGGAGCCATCCATTATCGGTGCTTCAGACCACCTCCTTTATATCGGGGTGAAGGAGAGGTAATTGAAACATGTAATAACCATGAGTAAGATGCAAAATTTCATCTCCGTCGCTAGAGGCGAGGCCCCCGCCGACCTTATCCTCGCTAACGCCCGCGTCGTCAACACCTTTAGCGGCGGGCTGGAAAAGGCCGGAGTAGCGATCTACAATGGCCTTATTGCCGGGGTCGGAGAATACCGGCAGGCTAAAGAAATCATCGACCTTGATGGCAAATACATCGCCCCCGGGCTTATTAACGGCCATACCCACCTGGAAAGCTCGATGCTGGACGTCGGCCAGTACGCCCGCGCGGTGGTGCCCCGCGGCACTTCGGCAATAGTTACCGACCTTCATGAAATCGCCAACGTCTGCGGCTTCAAGGGGATCAAATACGTGCTGGACGCCGCGCGTCGTTTGCCGCTCGACCTGTTTCTCATGGCGCCGTCTTGTGTCCCGGCGACGCGGCTTGAAACCTCCGGAGCAAAAATCACATCGGCCGATATTAAGAAAATCCTGCGGTATCGGAACTGCATCGGCCTGGGCGAGATGATGAACTACCCCGGCGTCCTTGCCGGCCATGCCGCCATGTTGAAAAAAATAATGGCGGCGGGCGGCGGTATTATCGATGGCCACGCGCCCGGCGTCAGGGGCAACAACCTCAACGCCTATATCGCCGCGGGGATTTACTCCGACCATGAGTCTGTGTCGCTGGCGGAGGCGGAGGAAAAGTTACGGCGGGGGATGCACGTCATGATACGGGAGGGCTCCACGGAGAAAAACCTGGAGGCCCTGCTGCCGCTGGTCACGGACCGGACCTGGCCACGCTGTCTCTTCGTGGTGGACGACCTCCACGCCGGTGACATCCTTCATGACGGTGATATCGACGCCGTGGTGCGGAAAGCGATCAAGCGGGGGCTCGACCCCGTCCGC
>JBFYTX010000160.1:0-4408 GCA_041300345.1 Dehalococcoidales bacterium
GTCCCCCTCTCCAAACGTGTCAATATACAACTCGGTGTGATTCTTTGTTTTGGAGAGGGGGAAAGGGGTAAGGTAAGCGCCTTGCGTCTCTTAAAATGACATTCCGGCAAAAATACAGTAAAATATACCTGATGACAGAAAAACGCTTAACCGTCCCGGAGCCCGGTGTCAGAGAGATCGCCCACGGGCTGGCCTACAAGATTGCCCGCGAGCGGCTGGCGGCCATAACGGATATTGAAAAACAGTGCCGCAACAGCGGCGCCCGCTGCCTGCCTGGTGAAAAATCCGTTATCCTGAAATACCTGGACCGCGACTACCGGATAAAACTCCCCGAAGGCGAAGTAATGTTCTTCACCGGCGCCGGGGACGTGCCCGCGCGGGACAAGATCCTCGTCCTGCACTATTTTTTACGCGCCGGAGGCGCGCCGCCGGCCGGCAACCTGATCACTTATAAAGAGCTCCAGGAGGGTATCAACTATTACCCCACTTTCTTTAAACGGGCGATAGAACCCATCATTAATAATTTCAAAGACGCGCCTGAAAAACTGGCGGAGACAGCCGCGGCCTTCGGCGGGAAACGGGCGGAATACGGGGACGCCGCCGTCACCATACCGGCGTTCCCCAGGGTGCCGCTCACCATCGTCCTCTGGCGCGGCGATAATGAGTTTCCCCCGGGAGGGAATATCCTCTTCGACAGCACCATTTCCGACTACCTCCCCACCGAAGACGTCACAATTTTATGTGAAATAATCGCCTGGAAGCTGGTACGGCTTTTAAAGACTGGGGGTGATACCACTGGCCACTGACAATTTAACCGGAGTGGACGTCCGCGAAAAACTCGGCAAGATACTTGCCGGCTATCGGGGAGAGCGCGAGGACCTCATCCCCATTTTGCAGGAAACCCAGGGGGCCTTCCGCTACCTGCCCGAAGCCGCCATGCGGGAGATCGCCCGTTTCCTGGATATTACGGCAAACACCGTCTACGGCGTGGCCACGTTCTACGCCCAGTTCAAGCTCAAGCCCCTCGGAAAAAAGGTCATCCGCGTCTGCCGCGGCACCGCCTGCCATGTGCGCGGCTCGACGAAAGTCCTGGCGGAGATGGAGAAGCGGCTCGGCATCAAGGCCGGCGAGACCACCAAAGACATGGAATATACCCTGGAAACGGTCGCCTGCATTGGCGCCTGCGCCCTGGCGCCCACGATGACTATCGACGGCGAGACTTACGGCAAGATGACTGCCCAGAAGGTTGCGGAGGTCTTAGGTGACAGCACAAAAGCCAGCTAACGAAAATCAGCGCACGATATTGGTCTGCCAGAGCACCGGTTGCGCCTCCAGCAAGTCGATCGAGATTACCGCCGCCCTGGAAAAAGCGATCGCGGAGGCGGGGCTGAAAGGGGTCGGTGTCGACTTCACCGGGTGCCACGGCTTCTGCGAGCAGGGCCCGGTGGCCGTCGTCGAACCGGAAGGCATATTTTATACCCACGTTACCCTCGACGATGTCCCGGACATAGTTGCTTCCCACCTGCGTGACGGCAAGCCGGTCGAGCGTCTCTTCTATAAAGACCCCGCCGGCGGGCAGGCTATCCCCTACTATAAAGACGTCAAGTTCTACTCCATGCAGCAGCGCATCATCCTGCGCAACTGCGGCCGCATCAATCCGGAGAGGATCGAGGACTATCTCGCTACCGGCGGCTTCAAGTCCCTGGAAAAATGCCTGAAGGAGATGAGCCCCGGGCAGGTCATCGACGTTATCAAGAAGTCGGGACTGCGGGGACGCGGCGGCGCGGGCTTTTCCACCGGGCAGAAGTGGGAGTTCTGTCATAGCTCTAAAGCCGACCAGAAGTACATGATCTGTAACGCGGACGAGGGCGATCCCGGGGCTTTCATGGACCGGTCTACCATGGAAGGCGACCCCTGTACCGTCATCGAGGGCATGACCATTGCCGCGTATGCCATCGGCGCCAGCGAGGGCTATATCTATATCCGGGCCGAGTACCCGCTGGCGGTCAAGCGCGTCCGCCTGGCGCTCAAGCAGTGCGAGGAAAAGGGCTTCCTCGGCAACAATATTCTCGGCACCAATTTCAGCTTTCACGTCCACGTAAAAGAAGGCGCCGGGGCTTTCGTCTGCGGGGAGGAAACTGCGCTGATGGCCTCGATTGAGGGCAAGCGCGGCTTCCCCCGCTCCCGCCCGCCTTATCCCGCCGTGTCTGGACTCTGGGGCAAGCCGAGCAACATCAATAACGTGAAGTCGCTGGCAACAGTGCCTGTCATCATCGCTAAGGGTGCCGACTGGTACGCCGGCACCGGCACGGAGAAAAGCAAGGGCACCTGCGTCTTGGCCCTCACCGGGAAGATTGCCAATAGCGGTCTGATCGAAGTGCCGATGGGTATTAAGTTGCGGCATATTATCTACGAAATCGGCGGGGGGATACCGGGAAACAAGAAGTTCAAGGCCGTCCAGACCGGCGGACCTTCCGGCGGCTGCCTGCCGGAGTCCTCTTTAGACAAGTCGGTCGACTACGAGTCGCTGGCGGAAGCCGGCTCGATGATGGGGTCGGGCGGCATGGTCGTCATGGACGAGGACACCTGCATGGTGGACGTCGCCCGTTATTTCCTGTCGTTCACCCAGGCGGAGTCTTGCGGCAAGTGCGTGCCGTGCCGCGTCGGTACCAAGCAGATGCTCGACGTTTTAGTGAGGATCTGCGGCGGCCAGGGTCGGCCGGAAGATATCGCTTTCCTCCAAAAGCTCAGCGAGCAGATCAAGGCCGGTTCGCTCTGCGCCCTGGGGCAGACCGCCCCCAATCCCGTCCTCACCACGCTGCGCTATTTCATGGACGAATATAAGGCGCACATCGAGGAGAAGCGCTGCCCGGCGATGGTCTGCCAGGCTTTAATCAGATATTACATCCTGCCGGACAAGTGCATGGCCTGCGGTATCTGCGCCCGCGCCTGCCCGGTGGAGGCCATCAGGGGTGAAAAGCGCATGGTGCATGTCATCGACCAGGAGAAATGTGTTAAGTGCGGCACCTGCCAGGAGGTCTGCCCGGCGCGGTTCGGGGCGGTGACCAAGGTCTCCGGTAAAGAGCTGGACCTGCCCAAGGAGCCGACGCCCGTGAAAGCGAAAGCGGCAGCCTGATAGGTTCTTTTAGTTCTCTCCCCCCTTTGTCCCCCTCTCCGTATGCGGGGAGGGGGAAGATGTTTTATAGAGGGGCTAACACCCCTATTAATAACTCCATTTTTCAAGTATTCTTTTCTCCAGGCGGGAGTGCATCAGCGAGAGGAGGCTGCGCCCCCTCTCAAATAAATTCCCCCCTCTCCAGCCAGAAATTCTTTGGTCTCTCTATTAATATAGGCTGGAGAGGGGGTAAGGGGGTGAGGTTAAAACATTCTGGCCGTAGATGAAAACGAGACGAAAGGGCTATAGCTGAATGTTCTCTATTGCCCCGATGAAATAGAAGGTATTACCCCTTCTCCAGCAGCTTCTCCGCGCTTATCGCCGCGATTGCCCCGTCCCTGACGGCCGCGACGACCTGCCTCGGCGACCCGCTGCGTATGTCCCCCGCCGCTAAAATATAGGGCACTTCGCTCTCCATTTTCTCGTTAACGATTACCTGGTCGTGCTCGTCCAGCGGGGCGACCCCCTCCAGATAGCCGGTATTAGGCTCGGTGCCGATGTGCACCAGCACCCCGTCTACTTTCAAAATCTCTCTTTTACCACCCACCGCCAGCTTTATCCCCTCCACCTTCTCCCCTCCCGTTATCTCCTCCACCGTCGCCCCGGTGCGGATTTCCACGTTATGTAAATCGTTCAGCCTTTCTTTCAGCACGGCGGCGGCGGTCAGCTCCGGCATGGCCTCGATAACGATTACTCTAGACGCGATTTTCGCCATGTACAAAGCCTCGGTAACGCCGGCGTCGCCGCCCCCGCAGACCGCAACGACTTTGCCGGCATAGTGGCCGCCGTCGCAGAAAGCGCACTCGAAAATGCCCTTCCCCGCCAGCTCCGCCTCGCCGGGGACGCCCAGCTTTTTGTTCTTCGAGCCCCCCGCCGCGATGATTGCGTTGGTGGTAAAGCCTCGCCCATCCCCACAGCCAACATAACGCGTCCCGGAAAAGACCTCAACACTTGAAACCTCGGCGGTCTCTATCTGGAGCCCGTATTTCACGGTCTGGCTCACCATCTGGGAGGCCAGCGCCGCCCCGGAAATGCCGCCGCTGAAGCCGGGATAGTTCTCGATCGACTCTATATTTCTTAAATAGCCGCCGGCTGTGTCTTTGTCGATAAGTAGAACGCGGCGCCCGGCCCGGCACAAGTATAGACCCGCCGTTAGCCCCGCCGGCCCCCCGCCGATAATTACGCAATCCCAGTCGAACACGCTCACAGCATAACAGACATATTTATTATGGG
>JBFYTX010000232.1:0-8318 GCA_041300345.1 Dehalococcoidales bacterium
TCACCCCCTTAATCCCTTTCTCAAATAGCTTTATGATTTATGCTCGAAATACTCCTTGTTTGAAAGGGGGAGATAATTTGAGAGGGGGCGCAGCCCCCTCTCTTCTTCACTCCCCTCTCCAGCCATAAATGTCTGTGACGATCTTTAAATGTTTCTGGCTGGAGAGGGGATTAAGGGGTGAGGTTTTGATTTTACAACTGAAAACAAACGGTACTTATTGTTATCCCCTTTACCTCCGCCCCTGAAAAAAGGTAAAATATAAGTATCAGAACATCCTCGTTTAACCCCGGAGAAAACGGGGTTTGCAGACGATAATCTTGGAGAAAAAAGTCCTCGACTGGCTGCTGGCGGGACCCGCCTGGCTCAGGTTTGCCGTGGAATCGCAGCTTTTAGACCGGAAACCTGATGCCGCCCCGGTATTACAGGATAGCTCGGTCCGGAAAATCATCGCCCGACTTAAAGGCGGCGACGTCGGCATTCCCGCCCTGAAATCCGGCCGCGTTCACTATACCGAGACCGGCAAGGCCTACTGGGACCTCTTCTTCCTCGCCGATATTGGCCTGTCTATACGCGATCTGGGATTGGAGCGTGAGGCCGAGGATATCTTTCGGTTTCAGTCGCCGGACGGCTCTTTCACTATCCCGCCCAACGTCCGCGACAACTATTTCTGCATGTCTGCCATCCTGCTTTCCTCTTTGGCTAAGATGGGCTACCGTAACGACCCCCGTACCCTGAAATATACCCGCCTGGCGATGAGCTCTCAAACGAATAATAGCGGCTGGAACTGTTACGACAGCGCGGATATCGATGCCTGCCCCATGGACAACCTGAACATCCTGATGCTGCTCGGCCAGTACGGCCAATACCGCGAATCGCCGCTGCTCAAAGGCCCTATCGATTTATTGCTGGCGCACTGGCGTACCCATGCCAACCTGCACGGCTTCGGCGTAGGTCGCCGCTTTATGAGCCTGCAGTATCCCGCGGTGAAATACGGCATCCTGCGCGTCCTCGACGCCCTGTCTCTTTTTCCCTATGCTGTCGCCTCGCCGGGCTTTCAAAATATGCTGGACTATGTGCATAATAAGGCGGTCGACGGCCGCTACTATGCCGAATCTATCGATTCCCTTTATACCGGCCTCGACTTCGCCCAGGAACAAGAGCCCAGCCGCTGGATTACTTTTCTGGTCAACCGGGTTGATAAAAGGGTGGCGGGGTGGAGTAGCTAACCGCTAATAGCTAACTGCTGAAGGAGCTATTTGTACCGTATTGAAGTCTCCGTCAAAGAAGGCTTCGCCGACCCCCGTTCCGAGGGGCTGCTCAAGGACATCCTCGACCTCGGTATCAGGTCCGTCGCGCGTGTAAAGGTCAACAGCGTTTACCTGCTCGAAGGGATTCTGAATGATAACGGGATTTTAACCATTTGCCGCGAGCTCCTGGCCGACCCTATTGTCGAGGAGTATACCGTCGGCGATAGCCCCGCCCCGCCCGGCGTCCGCCTCGTCGAGGTCGCCTATAATCCCGGCGTCATGGACCCCGTCGAGGAGAGCGTCAAAAAGGGCATTCGCGATCTCGGTATTAGTACCATCACCGCCGTCCGCACGGCCAGGAAATACCTTTTCTCCGGTGATCTGTCCGATGACATTATCAAGTATATCTCTGATAAGCTCCTCGTGAACAGCGTCGTCCAGCACGTCGTCGCCCATACAGAGGCCGTTGCCCTGCGCCCGGCCACCTATACCTTTAAGCTTGATAAGATCGATATCGATGCCATGGATGACGGTGCCCTGATGGAACTCAGCAAAGGCCGGTTCTGGCTGAATATCCGCGAGATGCGCATCATCCAGGACTACTTCCGGATGCTCGGCCGCCAGCCCACCGATGTCGAGCTGGAGACTTTAGCGCAGACCTGGTCGGAGCACTGTATCCATAAGACCTTCAAAGCGAAAATTACGCTGGGTAAAAAGGTCATCGATAACCTGATGAAAAGCACCGTAATGAAGGTCACCCGCGAGCTTAATAAGCCCTGGTGCCTTTCGGTCTTCAAGGACAACGCCGGCGTTATCGACTTCGACGGCCGTTACGCCGTCTGCTTCAAGGTGGAGACACATAACCATCCCTCGGCGGTAGAACCTTACGGCGGCGCCGCGACCGGCATCGGCGGCGTTATACGCGACCCCCTGGGTACCGGCCTGGGCGCCTTTCCCATCATGAACACCGATGTCTTTTGCTTCGGCCCCCCCGACTTTCCCCACGATAAGCTGCCTAAAGGCGTCCTGCACCCGCGCCGCATCTTTAAAGGCGTGCGGGCCGGCGTGGCCGACTACGGTAACCGCATGGGCATTCCCACCTCCAACGGCTCCATCTTCTTCGACGAGCGTTACGTGGGCAACCCGCTGGTCTATTGCGGCACGGTCGGCATCATGCCAGCCTCGATGAGCCAGAAGGGCATGCAGCACCCCGGCGACCTCGTGGTCGTGGTGGGGGGCAAGACCGGGCGCGACGGCATTCACGGCGTTACCTTTGCCTCCGGCGAGCTGGATAAACAATCGGAGACGCTTTCTTCCAGCTCTGTCCAGATCGGCAACGCCATCGTGGAGAAGAAAGCCCTCGATGCCATTATCCAGGCGCGTGACCTCGGTCTTTACCGCCGCATTACCGACTGCGGAGGAGGCGGCCTTTCCTCGGCGGTGGGGGAGATGGCCGAGGAGACCGGCGTCCGTGTCGATTTGGAAAAAGTGCCTCTCAAGTACTCCGGCCTCTCTTACACCGAGATCTGGGTCTCCGAGTCACAGGAGCGTATGCTTTTAGCCGTCCCCCCGGATAAGCTGGAACGGCTCATGTCGATCATGCGTAAGGAAGACGTCGAAGCCACGGTCATCGGCGAGTTCACTAACGACCGCCGGCTTAAACTCTACTATAACGGCAACCTGGTTGGCGACCTCGATATGGAGTTCCTGCATAGCGGACTGCCCCAGCTGGAGCGCCGGGCTTTATGGCAGCCGCCCCGCCACCCCGAGCCCGATTTCCCCCCGCCCCCCGACCTCTCGGAAGAGCTTCAAAAAATCCTCGGCTCCTGGAATGTCTGCTCCAAGGAGTGGGTCATCCGGCAGTACGACCATGAAGTTCAAGGCACCAGCGTCCTTAAACCCCTCGTCGGTATCGCTAACGACGGCCCCGGCGACGCCGCCGTTATCCGCCCGCTCCCGGATTCCGATAGGGGCATTATTATCTCTAACGGCATTAATCCCAAATACGGCGATATCGATACTTACTGGATGGCCGCCTCGGCTATCGACGAAGCTCTGCGGCAGGTCATCGCCGTCGGCGGCAGCCTGGACAGGGTGGCTTTGCTCGATAATTCCTGCTGGGGCAACCCGGAAAAACCCGACCGCCTGGGTACGCTGGTCAGGGCGATGCAGGCCTGCTACGACATCGCCAGGGTCTACGGCGCGCCCTTTATCTCCGGCAAGGATAGCCTTTATAACGAGTACGAGACAGAAAAAGGCAGCATCTGTATCCCGCCCACCCTCCTTGTCTCCGCCATGGCGGTGATGGATGATGTCAGTAAATGCGTCACTATGGATTTGAAGAAGGCCGGCGACCTCGTTTATATCGTCGGCGCTACCTGTAACGAGCTGGGCGGCTCGCATTATTTCGCCAATCATGGCTTTATCGGCAACAGTGTGCCGAAGGTCTATCCTGAAAAGGGCAAACGGCTCATGGATGCCCTTTCCGGGGCGATGCAAAAGGGCCTGGTCGCCGCCTGCCACGACCTCTCGGAGGGCGGCATCGGCGTGGCGGCGGCTGAAATGGCCTTCGCCGGCGGCCTGGGGATGTCCCTCGATTTGAAAAACGTGCCGCTCGGGGCACCTATCGACCGTGACGATTTTGTCCTCTTTTCCGAGTCCAACTCCCGCTTTCTCGTGGAAATCGACCCCAGGAATAAAAAAGAGTTTGAAAACGCCATGTCCGGTGTGGAATTCGCGGAGATCGGACGGGTGATGAAGGACGAAAAGCTGGAGATTTACGGTCGCCGGGGCGGCATCGCCCTGAGCGCTGACATCGCCGGCTTGAAAGAAGCCTGGCAGAAGCCGTTGAGGTGGTAGCTGAAATATGTCTAAAGTAAAAGTCCTGATCCTCCGCGCTCCCGGCACCAACCGCGATGTCGATACGCAGATCGCGTTTGAAAAGGTTGGCGCGATAGTGGATTCCGCCCCCGTCAGCGAGCTTTTTCGCAGGGAGAAGCGGCTCGCGGACTATCATATCGCCGTCATCCCCGGCGGCTTTACCTATGGCGATGATATCTCCGCTGGCCGCATCATGGCCAATGAGATCAGGCTCCGGCTCGGCGAGGATATTAAAAAGTTCGTCGCTGACGGCCGACTCGTGCTGGGAATCTGCAACGGCTTCCAGGTCCTGGTGAAAACGGGCATCCTGCCGGGCCTCCCGGGGCAGAGCGCCCAGCCGGTTACTTTAACCAACAACGATTCCGGCAAATTCGAGTGCCGCTGGGTCTATCTCAAGGCTAACAAAAAGAGCCCCTGCGTCTTTACCAGGGGGATCGACCGCATTTACGTGCCTGTAGCCCACGGCGAGGGTAAGCTGGTCGCTGAACCCGGGATGACGGAAAAGCTGAATGTCGTCGTGCAGTATGTGGATGAAAAGGGCCGGACCGGGACGGGCTATCCTTTTAATCCCAACGGCTCGGTGAAGGACATCGCCGGCATTTGTGACGCTACCGGCCGTATCTTTGGCCTGATGCCTCACCCCGAGGACTTTATACGCTGGACCCAGCACCCCCGCTGGACGCGTGAAAAAGAACGGCGGGACCTTTACGGGTTACAGATATTTACCAACGCGGTGGACTGGGCGAAAGGCATCTAAAATCACCTGCTGTTTCTGTTTACTCTTGGTTGTCATAAATAACCTCACCCCTGTATCCCCTCTCCAGCCAGAGATTTTTGCATGCCTTCACAGGCAATTATCGCCGGAGAGGGGAATGTAGGAGAAAGGGGGCGAAGCCCCCTCTCAAATATTCTCCCCCTCTCAAACAATAGTTAAAGTCATGTACATTAACTCAACCTGTTTGAGAGGGGGTAAGGGGGTGAGTATTAACCGGCAACTATATGCAGATAGTACCAATCTTCTGTACTGTGTATATAGATACCCGTGTTAACTATTACCGGTGAGAGCGAAACACTATTCTATGCCCTGTTCTTTCATGTAGTCGATGGCGTCCTGGATGGTCACGATTTTCTCGGCGGCTTCGTCCGGTATCTCTACCTTTCGGTCGGGCGTGCTGAAAGTCTCTTCCAGGGACATGATCAATTCCACCAGGTCCAGTGAATCGGCGCCCAGGTCTTCCACAAAGCTGGCCGTGGGGACGACGTCTTTAGCCTCGACGCCCAGCTGCTCCACGACTATCGCTTTTATCTTATCGAACACAGTGGTCACTTTCTTCCCCCTTTATCAAGCTTTCTCGCGGCCGGCCAGCGCGCTTACCGCCCCCAGCACCCCATTGACGAATTTGGATGATTTGTCGCTTCCGAACGCCTTCGCCAGCTCTACCGCTTCGCTTACGGCTACTTTCACCGGTACTTTATTATCGAATAAAATTTCGTAGATTGCAAGTCTGAGGATGTTCCGGTCGATGATCGCTATCTGGTCTACCGGCCAGGCCGGGGCGTGTTTATGGATACTCCGGTCGATCGCTTCCCTGTTTTGTATCGTGCCGTTTACCAGTCCCCGGACGAACTCCATGTTTTCTTCGGATAGCTCCGCTTCCCCCAGCAGGCGCTCGGTCACCGCTTCCGGCTTGCGGGCAACGGCGTCCACCTCGTACAGAGCCTGCAGGGCGATCGTCCTGGCTTTGTGTCTTCTGCCTGACATTATTATTGATCTCCTGATTTTAATTATATAACGTTTCAGGGTGCGGTCAAGAATGAGGCTGCCTCAAATCCCCACTCTTGTCCTCTAGCTACAAAACTGCTATGATATAAAATTGTTGTCTTCAAAAACGGGTAGCTATGTCTATTATCAAAATAACCCATCTAACTAAGAAGTTTAAAAAGCTCGTCGCCGTTGACGACGTCAATCTGGAGATCGAGGACGGCGAGTGCTTCGGCCTGCTCGGCCCCAACGGCGCGGGCAAGACCACGCTCATCAGGATGATCACCGCCGTTTCCCCGCCCTCCGCCGGGGACATCCGGGTGGACGGCCTGGACATAAAAAAGAATCCGCGAGAAATCAAGGGAAGACTGGGCGTGGTACCCCAGATAGATAATCTCGACGAGGACCTGAACGTTATCCAGAACCTGCGTACCTTCGCCCGCTACTTCGCCATCCCCGCCCGGGAGGCCAACGCGCGCTCCCTGGAGATCCTGAAATCCATCCAGCTGGAAGACAAGATGAAGGCCAAGATCGACGAGCTTTCCGGCGGCATGAAGCGCCGCCTGCTCATCGGCCGGGGCCTGATCAATAATCCCAAGATACTGATACTGGACGAGCCATCTATCGGGCTTGACCCCCAGGCGAAGCACATGGTCTGGCGGAGGCTGAAAGAGCTTAAGGCGCAGGGCGTGACCCAGCTGCTCTGCACGCAGAACATGGAGGAGGCCGCCTTCTTGTGCAAGCGGGTGGCCGTGATGCACCAGGGCAAGATAATCGTTATCGGCAACCCGCCGGAGCTTGTTTCCCGATATATCGGCGGGCGCATCTGGGAGATCGAGTTCGAACCGGCGCAGCGTGACGGCCTGGTCGCCGAGCTCCGCCGCCGCCAGCTTGAGTTTGAAGAGGCCGCCGACGTGTTTTATATATTCAATTACAATGACGGGCAAGTAGACGGGCTGCCGGGTCGGACGCGGCCCGCGACCCTGGAGGACGTCTTTTTCAAGCTTACCGGGAGGTCGCTGCTGGAATGAAGATGTTCTCCTGGCGGTTTTTCCGCGTGTGGCAGCGCAACCGGGACGTGTTCTTCCGCCTCTGGCACTTCGAGATGCCCATTTCCTTTATCGAGCCGGTCCTGCTCCTCCTGGCCTTCGGACTGGGGATGGGGGCTTTTATCGGCGCTATCGGTGACGAGCAATATATCAACTTTATCGCCCCCGGCATGATTGCCTCCTACGCGATGTTCAGCGCCAGTAACGAGTGCAGCTATTCAGCGTTTCTCCGCATGGAGCACCAGCACACCTACGATGCCATCCTGGCCACCCCGGTCAACGTGGAAGATATCACGGCCGGGGAAATATTCTGGGGCGCCACCCGCGCCATGCTAACCGCCTCAATCGTTCTGCTAGTGTCCGCCGCCTTCCAGCTGGTGGGGTCGTGGTGGGCAATCTTTATCATGCCAGTGACTTTTATCGAGGGTGTTCTCATCGGGTCGATATCGCTGTTCTATACCTCTATCGTCCCTTCCATCTACGCCTTCAATTTTTTCTTTACGCTGATCATCAACCCGCTGTTCCTTTTGAGCGGCGTCTTTTTCCCGCTGGATTCTTTCCCCAAGGTGCTCCAGGATATCAGCTGGTTCACGCCGCTGCGTCCGGCGGTGGAGATCGTCCGGGGACTCTTTAAGGGTGAAATGCCGGAGCATATCTGGCTGTCGGTGGCTGGTATGACCGTTTATATCGTGGTATTCTTCTCATTGACGCTGGTGACCATGCGGCGCCGGCTCACCAAATAGAGGCAAAAAAATGTCCGTACTATCGGGAAATGATATCCGCCGGCTGATAGAGTCGAAGCCGCCCCTCGTCGAGGGCTGGCTGGACCTGGATGAGCAGGTGCAGGCCAACGGCTTCGACCTTACTCTACGCGACGTCGCTCTGGTGCAGTCGCGGGGACAGATCGCGGTAGACAACCGCGATAGGATAGTTTCCGGCCTGGCGCCGCTTTCTTTCGATAAGGCAGGCTTTCTAGACCTCGCCCCCGGCGTCTATATGATTACCTATAACGAGATCGTCCACCTGCCCAGGGACATCATGGCTTTAGGCCGCCCCCGCTCCTCGTTATTGCGCTGTGGCGTCGGCGTGGGCACCGCTGTCTGGGACGCCGGCTACGAGGGGCGATCGCAGTCGCTGCTGGTGGTGCATAATCCTCACGGTTTCCGCGTCCAGAAAAATGCGCGTATCACCCAGCTTGTCTTTATGACTTTAACCGGGGAATCCGAAGGGTATAAGGGCATCTACCAGGGCGAGAATATCTAGAGTCTTAAAAACCCCTCCGCCGCCGCTTCCCCCACCGCCACCGTCCCCATGATGACCGGTTTCTGGTGGCAGTCGCTTCCGCCGGTCATTAAAAGCCTGTGCTTTCGGCAGAACTCT
>JBFYTX010000015.1:0-5717 GCA_041300345.1 Dehalococcoidales bacterium
GAAGCGGCGGAGCATGCCGCGCTCGATCTCGTAGACCTCAGGAGCGAAGTCGACGTTGAGCAAACTATTCAGCTCTTCGGTGATAACCGAATCTGTCAACTTTTTCCTCCGTTTTATCGTACAGGTAATTTATTATAACCCAATATTTATGACAATGACCAGTCGAAGCCCGCCCCCTTATAGCTCGCCCCCTTACCCCCAAACAGGCATTATTTTGGGGCTCGTTTTATCTCTTGTTTGAAAGGGGGAAGAAAAGAAAGAGGGGTCGTGCCCCCTCTAAAACGCCTCGCGTATCAGAAAAAATATTAAACGCGGATGGCTGCCTCTTCCCTGAACCCCCTCCAGAAGCGTTAAAACAAAAATCCTGGCGGCTGCCTGCCCTTAAGTGTCTCTGACTATTCCCTGAGCTTTTTGGCCACCCTGGCGCAGTTCTTGCCGAAGTTCCAGGCGGTCATCATGCCTTCCTCGTCCTTTAACACCTCATCCTTTTCCCGCCCGAAAGCCATATTCCAGTAGGTACCGGCGGGCGTGGTAATCCCGTTGAGGTAGAACCAGAAATTCATCTCGGCGAAGGTAAAGTTCTGGCCGGCGCGCCGTGCCACCACGATGGGCCCGCCGACCTTTCCGGCCAGTCCGCCGCGTTCGCAGAACGCCGCCCGCTCCATTAATCCCCTTACTAAAGCCGTGGCCGCCCCAAAATAGACGGGAGTGCCGATGATGATGACGTCGGCGGCGACCATCCTGGCGCGGACCGCCTGCATGTCGTCCTTGATGGAACACTCGCCGGGATGCTCGAAGCAGTAACCGCAGGAGTTGCAGCCGCGGATATCCAGTCCGGCAAGCCGGATAAGCTCCGTTTCGATCCCTTCTTCGGCGATAGCTTTCAGGCAGTGGGCCGTTAAAATCTCCGTATTGCCGCTCTTGCGGGGGCTGCCGACGATACCGATGGCTTTTAACATATTCCTCCTTTGTATGACCTCACCCCTTAATCCCCCTCTCCTTCAAAGGAGAGGGGGAAGGAAAAGAAAGAGGGGTGTAAACCCCTCTTAAACACCCTGTTTTTCGACGACATAAAGCCGGTGCTTTTTGATATATTCCGCCACCAGACCGGGGACCAGCCCATCGATGACCTCACGCCGGGCCGTCTTCTCCCTGATTGTCGTGGCGCTGATATCGAGCAGCGGCTTATCCAGAAGTATCACTTTATTAGAGATACCGGGCACTTTTTTCTCCAGCGCCTTGAGGTCGGGGCGGGGATAGCCGGGGCGGGGCACCGCGACTAAAGAGCACATCTCCACGATGCGTCCCGGCTCATGCCATCCGGGCAGCTGGGCCAGGCTGTCCCAGCCCAGTATAAAATATATCTCCGCCCGGCCGCTGTAGCGTTTCCGGATGGCTTCGAGGGTATCGACGGTATAAGACGGGCCGGGCCGCTCGATCTCCATGTAGGAGATCTTAAGATAAGGCCGGCCGATGATCGCCAGGCGGAGCATCTCGATGCGCTGCCCGGCAGGCGTGACGCGGCGCGAAGATTTCCCCACCGGCTGGCCGGCCGGTACGAGAATCACCTCCGCCAGGCCAAGCGCCTGCCTGGCCTCTTCGGCCATACCGATATGCCCCAGGTGGACGGGGTCGAAAGTTCCCCCGAGCACGCCGATCTTTACTTTTTCTTTTCGTTCGGCATCCATTCCCATGTCAGTTCCCCGCAACGGACCCTGTCTCCCGCCTTCACCCCGGCCTTTTCCAGGGCTTTGTCGATGCCCAGCCTCCGGAACTGGTAGTCCAGCTGCCAGCGCAGGTCGGCGGGAGTAACGCCGGCGCCGCCCTTGATGCGCTCCAGACCCGGCGCGGAGACGACGAATTCACCGCCGGTCTTAATGACCCTGACCCGGGCTTCGCGGGGCCGGGGCCGGAAGACCTTGACCGGAGCGGCCGATGTTTCGACCTTGTCCCCGGCGGACGTCTCTTTTAGTATTTTCAGAGTGTCTTTCATCAGCATGGGCACACCCTGGCCGGTCGCCGCGGAAATATCATAGGCTTTAACGCCCGCGGCGGCAAGCTCGTCTTTGATGCCGGGCATGCGTTCCCGCACGGCGGGCAGGTCGGTCTTATTGATGACGACGATCTGCCGCTTGCGCGCCAGGGACGGGTCGTATAGGGCCAGCTCCTCGTTGACCTTAAGCATGTCGTCGACCGGCGAGGCGGCGTCGCCGCTGATGAGATGTATCAGGAGCCTGGTGCGTAAAGCGTGCCGGAGGAAGTCGTGGCCGAGTCCTTTTCCCAGGTGGGCGCCGGCGATAAGACCGGGGATCTCGGCCAGGATAAAGCACTCCAGGCCGATCTCCACCACGCCGAGCACCGGCTCGAGGGTGGTGAAGGGATAGTCGGCCACTCTAGGCCGGGCCGCAGAGGCCGCCGCCAGCAGCGTCGACTTGCCGGCGTTGGGATAGCCGATGATGCCGACGTCGGCGATGAGACGCATATCCAGATTGAGCGTCTTCTCTTCACCGGGCTCGCCGCCCTGGGCGATCTTGGGCGCCTGGTTGGTGGAAGACGTGAAGTGGGTATTGCCCCAGCCGCCTTTGCCTCCCCGGGCTACAATAGCCTCATCGCCCGGCTTTTGCAGGTCGGCGACAAGGACTTTTTCATCGCCTTCGAGCAGTGATAGCAGCGTACCCGGCGGCACGGTCAGTATAAGAGGCAGACCGTCCCGGCCGTGCTTTTTATTACCGCTGCCGGCGCGGCCGTTCCCGGCGCGGTGCAGCCTCTTCTGGCGGTACTTCCTCAGGCTGTCCTCGGTATCGCTGGCCCTGACGATAACGTCACCTCCATTGCCGCCGTCACCGCCGTCGGGACCGCCGAACGGTATGAATTTCTCACGGTGGAAGGCAACCACCCCGTCGCCGCCATCACCGGCCTTTACCCTGATCTGCGCCCGGTCAAACATGTAACATGTCCTGATGAGTTTTTAGTTTTGTAGTGATTATACAATAATATCAGGTTATTTAAATTTATAACAGGAATACCAGTAATAATGGGCACGCCTGATGTTGATTTTCGATTTCAGCAGAAACAAATTGAGCGCTTTACGCGGGTAAAATAACGACAAAAAGACCGCAATACGACGACAAAATACCGGGTTGACAAACAAGATGTGAATCTTGAATAACCTCACCCCTGTCCCCTCTCCAGCCCGGGGGTGACGATTTAAGCGAGATATACGCTGGCTGGAGAGGGGAGTAAAAGAGAGAGGGGGCTTTACCCTCTCAAATTCTCTCCCCCTTTCAAACAAGGAATATTTCGGTTATGAATCATAAAACTGTTTGAGAGGGGGATTAAGGGGGTGAGCTGAGAAAACCATAACCATGAAAAAATAACTGGTAAAGTCTAGGTAGAGCTCTTAACGGCGGACTTAGGGCGGAGGTGGCTCTGGATATCACGGACTTTGCGTTTCAGGTAGGGGCTAACTTCCAGGTTGCCGGCGATCTGCCGGCAGGCGGCCGTGACCGCGGCGGCGTCCCGGTGGCCCAGCGCCTGCCCGATCTGAGCCAGGGAGAAATTGGTCTCCTGCCGCATCAGGTACATGGCCAGCCGGCGGGCCAGGGCGGTGTCTTTATCTCTCTTTTTCCCCGCCAGTTCATCGCCGGCCAGACGGAAGCTATCGGCGACAGCCTGGACAATAGCGGCGGGTGTTATCTCGCCGCCGGCGTACTCTTTGGTAGCGACGTCCTCCAGGGCTTTGCGGGCGATCTCCACCGTGGCGGCGACCTTCAGCAGCCTGGCGAAAGCGATCACACGGTTCAGCGAACCTTCCAGAACCCTGACGTTGGGACGCGCGTCCCGGGCGATAAGCTCGAGGACGGCCGGGTCGACCGACACGCCTTTTTGTCTGGCCTTGGACTGGAGGATAGCCAGCCGGGTCTCGTACTCCGGGGGCTGGATATCGACGATAAGGCCCCACTCGAAGCGGGAGCGGAGGCGCTCTTCGACGAGAGGCATCGACCCGGGAGGGCAGTCGGAGGTGATGACGATCTGGCGGTTGGTGTTATGCAGCTCGTTGAAGGTATGGAAAAAACTCTCCTCCGTCTGCTCCTTGCCGGAGATGAACTGGATATCGTCGATGAGCAGCATGCCGATGCTGCGGTACTTGTTGCGGAACTCCTCGGTATTTCTATCGCGCAGGGCGGAGAGGAACTCGTTAGTGAACTGCTCGGCGCTGGCGCAGATGACGTTGATGTGGTTGGCGGCGGCCGCCTGGCCGATGGCGTGCAGCAGGTGGGTCTTGCCCAGGCCCGCCCCGGCGTAGATGAACAGGGGATTATAGCTGCGGCCGGGGTTCTGGGCCACGGACAGCGCGGCGGCGCGGGCGAGCCGGTTCCCGCCGCCCTCGATAAAGTAATCGAAAACATAGTCGGGGTTAAGGCGGGTCTAGGAGGGTTCGGCCGGCGGCATCGGCGCGGCGGGGGAGGCGGCCGCGAAAAGCGAATGCCCGTTGACCTGGAAGACCACCTCGACGCCCGGGGCGGTCAGGCCGACAAGGGCTTTTTCGATCAGGGAGCGCTGGTTCCTCTCGAGGTATTCGGCGGCGAAGGTATTGGGGACGCCGATCACGAATTTATTGTCCTGGTAGCTCAGGCCGCCGGTCTTGCTGAGCCAAGTACGATAGTTGGCGCGGCTGACCTGAACCTGCAACTCTCCCAGCGCGGTCTCCCAGATTTCCTGCGGTGTTCGGGCGCGGATAGATTCCATGATATGTATATTGCCCGGCGAAAACCCGGCGCGGGCAAAAAACCCTCTCTCTTCTATTAAGTCGCAAGCATACCTTGTTTTTAAGTCTGGATTTCCTGCCCCGTCCGGCAGGCCTGGCGGTGCAAGCGGTCAATAATCAGATGATTATTAACACCACCATAGAATACAACCGGGGAGAAAAATTTGTCCAGTCGGAAACCAGCCGTTCTCGTACCGTCCATGCCCTTGATAACTTGATTTTTCGACCCCGAAAGCCCATGACACCTCACAAACTCTGGCTTTTTTGACCGTTTTCAAGGGTTTTAAGCCTGACGAAAAAAAAGTTGTTGAAAAATGTTATAAATGATAGAATTTTTGAGTCCGGAGGCTGAAATTGCGCATTGTTTTCATGGGCTCGCCGCGCTTTGCCGTGCCGTCGCTGGAGGCGCTGGCCGGCAACGGATATGACGTGGCGGCGGTCTACACCCAGCCGGACCGGCCGGCGGGGCGGGGACGCGGCCTTATCGAACCGGCAGTAAAAGAAGCCGCCCTCAGGATGTGCCTGCCCGTGGTTCAGGAGGCCGGACTGGGGTCGGCCGGGGCGCTGGAAGAGCTCCGGGACTACCGTCCCGAGGTCATCGTCATCTGCGCCTTCGGGCAGATACTGCCGCGGGCGGTCCTCGACATACCGCCGCGCCAGTGCCTTAACGTCCACTTCTCCCTGCTGCCCCGGCACCGGGGGGCCTCGCCGGTAGCGGCGGCGATACTCGCCGGCGACGAGTTCACCGGGGTCAGCATCCAGATCGTCCGGCACAAGCTGGACACCGGGCCAGTGCTGGCCGCGGCGGCCGCGCCGATATTTCCCGCGGATAACACCGGGACGCTGACGGAAAAGCTGGCGGGCATCGGGGCGGACCTGCTGCTGGAAGCGCTGAGCGGCTGGGGGCGGGGAGAAATAAAACCGCGTGAGCAGGACGAGGCCAGATCGG
>JBFYTX010000028.1:0-4904 GCA_041300345.1 Dehalococcoidales bacterium
CAGCTTTACGACCAGGTCTTCCGCGAGCTGCTCGTTTTTATGGCCGAAGATCCCAGGACTATCACGCGGGCTACCAGGCTGATATGGGTAGCTCATAACCTGGAGCGCGCCGCCGACCGGATCACCAATATCTGCGAGCGGGTAGTCTACGTGGTGACCGGCAAGATGGAGGAAATCGGGGCTTCCAAATATTAACAGCTCTCCAGGTCTGGTTTTCTCTCCGGCGTAAAAGCCGCCACATTGAAATGCGCGCATGGGATGGCAGGCATCCCGGCGTTCGTCGGGTGGTCAACGTTTAGAGACCTATATCGGTTTGGCCGGAGGACCCTTGTAAAGCAGACAGGCTACTTGATGGCCGCCCCCGACGTCAACCAATTGAGGTATGGTTTTCGGGCATTCTCCGAATGCCCTGAAGCAGCGGGTATGAAAGACGCAGCCGGAAGGGGGATTAATGGGGCTGGGCACTTCTCCTGAAAGAATGATGACCTTGCGTTGATTTTCGACGACGGGGTCGGGGATAGGGACGGCGGAAAGAAGCGCCTGGGTATAGGGGTGGAGGGGAGACTCGTAGAGACTATCGCGGTCGGCAATTTCCATAATTTTTCCCAGGTACATCACCGCTACGCGGTCGCTGATATGCCGGACCACCGCCAGGTCGTGAGAAATGAAGAGGAAAGCGATGCCGAACTTGTCGCCCAGGTCATCCAGCAGGTTGATGATCTGGGCTTGAATGGACACATCTAACGCGGAGATGGGCTCATCGCACACTATAAAACCGGGCTGCAGGGCAAGTGCGCGCGCGATGCCAATGCGCTGGCGCTGGCCGCCGCTGAACTCGTGTGGATAACGGTCAGCCATATTGGGTGATAAACCAACGAGTTGAATAAGCTCGTCGATCCTGCGGCGGTATTCCGGTGTATGCTGCATATTATGGATGCGCATCGGTTCGCCGATGATATCGGAAGCGGTGAAACGCGGGTCGAGCGAATCAAAAGGGTCCTGGAATATCAACTGGAGGTTTCTTCGTAGAGGTCGGAGCTTCTTGTTGGAAAGCTTGCAGAGATCCACACCGCTGAACCATACCTCACCGCTGGTAGCGCGATAAAGCTGGAGGACGCATTTCCCCAGGGTCGTTTTACCGCAGCCGCTTTCTCCCACCAGCCCCAGCGTCTCCCCCCGGTGAATGGCGAAAGACACATCGTCCACAGCCTTAAGTTCCGCCACTTTTTTCCGGCGGACAAGGCCCGCTGTTACCGGGAAATATTTTTTCAGATTTTTAATCTCTATAATAACTTCGTTCGTCATCGTTTCCTTATTAAGAACACGCGGCAAAATGCCCCGGCGCTATCTCAATCAGTGGGGGAGAGGACTCGCGGCAGCCGTCAGTGCACTCGGCACAACGTGGCCCGAAAGCGCAACCCTTCGGCAGCTGTATCAGGTCCGGCGGCTGTCCCTCGACCGGTTGGAGGCGGGTCTTTCTTGGCTCGTCAAGGCGCGGTACCGAAGCCAGCAGACCCTTGGTGTACGGGTGATAAGGCCGCTGGTAGATATCCAGGGCCGATCCATGCTCGACGATGTGGCCGGCGTACATCACGTAGACGCGGTGCGCGTACCGGGCAACGATGCCGAGATTGTGGGTAATCAGGATGAGGGCAGTGTTCAGCCGCTCGGTAATACTGCGGATCAGCTCCAGTAGCTGGGCCTGGATGGTAACATCTACTACCGTTGTAGGTTCATCCGCGATGATTAGTTCCGGCTCGCAGGAAATCGCCAGCGCTATCATGGCCCGCTGGCGCATGCCGCCGCTGAACTGGTGAGGGTAATCTTTCACCCGCTGATCGGGCTGGGGAATGCCGACCAGCTTAAGCAGCCGGATAGCCTCTTCCATCGCTACGTGACCGTGCATGTCCCTGTGCCTCTCCAGGGCCTCGGTTATCTGGCGGCCGATGGTCAAAACCGGGTCGAGCGAGGTCAGCGGCTCCTGGAAGATCATCGCTATCCTGTCGCCGCGGATATCCTCCATCCGGTTTGGCGGCAGGGACAGCAGGTCCTGCCCATCAAACAGGGTCTGGCCGGATACTATTTTACCTGGCGGGTCGGGGATCAGGCGCAGTATCGAAAGCGCGCTCACGGTCTTACCGCAGCCGCTTTCTCCAACCAGGGCGATAGTCTCACCCCGGCTGACGTTATACGATACACCATCGACGGCCCGGACGATACCGTCCTGGGTATAAAAGTTGACGGTTAGACCGCGGACATCGAGCAGCGGCGCATCACTCATCTTCTTAACCTCGGGTCCAGGGCATCGCGGAGACCGTCGCCCAGAAAGGTGAAAGATAGCATGAGAATAGCTATGGCGATTGCCGGGAAAAGGACAAGGTGCGGCGCGGCGAAAATAACGTTGTTGCCGTCCCGGATCATGGCGCCCCAGCTGGGAGTGGGCGGTTTTACACCGATGCCGATATAGGCTAGCGCCGCCTCGGCAAAGATGGCGCGCGGAATATTAAATGTAACCGCCACGATAACCGGGCCGAGCGAGTTGGGAATGAGGTGGCGGGTAGTAACATACGAACCGGATCCCCCGGATACGCGCGCCGCGGTGACAAAGTCCCGCTGTTTCAAAGAAAGGGTCTGGCCGCGCACCAGACGGGCCACACCTACCCACGAGACGAGACCGATAGCGAAGAATATCATGTAGATGCTGCCGCCGAGGATGGCGCGCAGAAGGATGATCAGCAGCAGGTCGGGGAAAGCATACATGACATCGACAAAACGCATGATAAGATTATCTATTTTACCGCCAGCGGCGCCCGAAATAGCCCCGATAGGCAAGCCGATACCAAGGACGATCAGCTGGGTAAAAATGCCCACCGATAGCGAGGTACGCGCCCCGAAGATTAAGCGCGTCAGCACATCCCGTCCCAGCTCGTCGGTGCCCAGCCAGTGCTCTTTGCTTGGCCCTGTGAGAACGGAGTCCAGGTCCTGGCTGGCGAAATCGTACTTGCTCAAGAAGGGATAAATAATGGTAGTAAGCGCCACCAGGAGAATAATGACGCCTCCGGTTATCGCCAGGCGGTTCCGCCTGAGCCGGATGAAGGCGTCACCCCATAAACTGCGGTGAGGACGTACACTTTCAGTAATTACAGTCAATTTTTCATGCCTCAATCATAACGTATACGCGGGTCGATTACCCCGTACATGATATCCACGATAAGATTAACGAAGGCTACGGCGAAAGCGTAAAAGAGAATAGTGCCCATGATCAATCCGTAATCGCGCGCGAATACCCCGTTCACAAACAGCCGGCCGATGCCGGGTATGGAAAACAGGTTTTCGATAATAAACGAGCCGGAGATAAGAAAAGCCAGCTCCGGGCCGGCCACGGTGATCACGGGGATCAGGGCATTACGCAGTATATGGCGGATGAGGATGACGCGGTGTTTAATTCCCATTGCCCTGGCCGTGCGGACATAATCCTGGCGCATGACCTCAAGGGTGCTGGCGCGGGTAATGCGCGCGATAAAGGCCGCCGGCAGGGTGGCGAGGGCAAAAGCCGGCATGATCACCTGTCGCACGCTCCCCCAGCCCCCCGTCGGGAGCCAGTGCAGCGTCACCGAAAAAATGATGATCAGGAGAATTCCCAGGACGAAGCCGGGAATGCTGGCAAAAACAGTCGCAAACAACACAGAAGCATAATCGATGATGGAATTTTGTTTTAGAGCTGCCGCCATCCCCAGGGGGACGCCGATCAGAATGGCCAGCAAAAAAGCGGTGATGCCCAGCGTGGCTGTTTTCGGGAGGCCTTCCAGCAGGATGGCGGTCACATCACGGTCCTGCCGGGAATAAGAAACACCCAGGTCACCGCGAAAAATCCCGGCAATGTAGTTGCCGAATTGCACGATAAAAGGCTTGTCCAGCCCGTACTTGGCGTTGAGAGCTGCCACCACCCGTTCATCCAGGGCTTTTTCCCGGTCCCAGGGCCCCCCGGGAACAAGGTGCATCAGCGAAAAGGTGATGAAGCTGACGACGAAAAGTACGACGAAAAGCCAGAATATGCGTTGGATGATATATTTCGTCATCTTGTTTTGTCAGGAGAACCGGGGGAGTTGTTAAGCTCTCCCGGTTCTCCTGGTATCTAGCTAAGGCGACCAGCGTTGCTAGTCGATGTACACTTCAGCGAAGAACATGTCACCCGGTGAGTCTCCGTCCATGCCGGTGTACTTCAGGCCCTTGACGGAAGGTTTGACCAGGCGGAAACGCTCGCGGTACTGCATGAACAGTACGGGCGCATCGTCGACGACCATCGCCTGGGCTTCCGCCCATAGCTGGAGACGCTGGGTGTTATCCAGCTCGGCAGCAGCTTCGTCGCAAAGCGCGTCAAAAGCCGCGCTGCTGTAGTTGGTGTGGTTGTTTCCGGCGTCGGTGCCGAAGAGTTCGGGCAGCCAGTTATCCGGGTCGGGGTAATCGGCGCCCCACCCGAACCACGCCCAGGTGTGTTGCTCGGCGTTTACCATTTCACTGAAGGCGGCGCGTTCCATGGGCTCCAGCGCCACGTCGATACCCAGGTTTATCTTAAGCTGGTTCTGGATGAATTGGGCGATAGTGGGGTTAGTGCCCGTATCAGCATACTGGAGGCGCAGCTCCGGCACGTCGCTCCCGTCACCCGCGTAGCCGGCCGCTACCAGGAACTCTTTGGCCTTCGTCACGTTGAAGTGATAGTCGGCGCCGAGGTTCGGATCGTAACCAGGCATGCCCGGCGGTATCCAGCTGTAGGCTGCTTTGCCGACTCCGCCGCGGACGTTATTGATGAATGAATCGCGGTCGATGGCGGCATTGATGGCTTTACGCAGGTTCTTGTTATCGAACGGCGGGACCTCAAGATTGAACTGGAACCCGAAGGTGAC
>JBFYTX010000036.1:0-4757 GCA_041300345.1 Dehalococcoidales bacterium
TAAACCGTATCGGCAAAACCTGCTAGGTTGTTGACGACCACGACAATAAGCGGGTCGTCCGGGGCGACGGCTACATATTTCCAGAGGCCGGTAGCAGGTAGGCCGCCTGCCACTGCGGCTGCCCAGGTAAGGCCGCCGTCGGATGATTTATAGAGAGTATTGGCGGCAACCATGCCGATGGCATAGATGGTATCGCCGGCTTTGGCGACGTCAATAAACCCGTTGCCGGCCGCTGCCAGCGTATTGTCGCCGGGTACGTTGTTCGGTAACGTCAATGAGTCACTGAACGCGTAGTTGCCGGCCGAAGCCGGGACTGTCGCTATAAGCAGCGATGACATCATCATCACTACCAGCGCCACGCCCCAGAACTTTCTGATTATTTTTTTCATCGACTTTTATTTATCTCCTTGTTTTTTATATGGTTACCTCCGCAAACTTGCAAGGTTGTTCGGCCTTTTGCGGAGATACGGTCACTTAGAAGCAACTGACGGAGCGCCCTGGCTCCTGTTCCCCTCGCGGGTTAAGGCCATAGCATCACCTCCTTCACACAGTCCTGTTTCAAGGTACTACCCATAATATAGCACTATTCTAACTTTTGTCAACTCTTCCCACCGGCATTTAACATAAATATTATGGGAAATCCGTCCGTAATATATAACGTTCCTCCAGGGCGCCTGGTTAGCGGCGGACAACAATAATTTATAACATTTCAAAAAATAATATAAGACTACTTAGGTCGGGGTACTTGCGGGCTGCCGCTTTAGTAATATCACCGCGCCTCACCGGACCGGCCGTAAAGTCAATTTACCTTACTTCAGCCGCTCCTCGAGGTCATCCGGGCTTATCGTCTCCTGCCGGGCGCCGGCCATGTCCCGCAGCGTTACCGTCCCCGCCTTGACCTCGTCCTCCCCGATGATCACCGCGTAGGGAACGTTTAGGGCGTTGGCCTGCCTCAGCTGCGCCTTCAGGCTTTTCCCGCCGGCGGAGGCTATAGCGCTGATGCCCGTCCGCCTCAGCCGCGCCGCCAGCTTTACCGCTTCCTCCCCGGCTTTTTCGCCCATGAAAGCGACGACGACCCTGAGGCCGGGTGGTACCGCGACGTTGACGCCCTGCTTCTTGAGGTTAAGGATTATCCGCTCGATGCCCGTGGCGAACCCGATCCCCGGCGTCGGCCTTCCCCCCAACTCAGCGATGAGGTCGTCGTAGCGCCCCCCTCCCCCGATGGTGCTCTGGCCGCCCTCTTCTTCCGGCTGGACCTCGAAGACGGTGCGCGTGTAATAGTCCAGACCCCGCACCAGGCGGTGGTTAAGGGTGAAGGGTATATTTATCAGGCCGAGGTATTTCTTCAGCTGCGTAAAATGCCCCTGGCAGGCCGGGCAGAGGTAATCGGCGCTGGCGGGTGCTGTCTCGGCGACCGGCTGGCAGGTCGGTTGCTTGCAGTCGAGCAGGCGCAGCGGGTTTTTCTCCAGCCGCGTCCGGCAGTCGGCGCAAAGGTTGGCCCGGCCGGCAAAGTATTCCTTGAGCGCGGCCAGGTACTTCGGGCGGCATTCCTTACAGCCGATGCTGTTAAGCTGCAGCGATATATCTTTAAGTCCCAGTGACCTGTAGAGCTGCCAGGCCATATCGATTACCTCGGCGTCCAGGGCCGGGTCTCCCTCCCCGATGGCCTCGGCGCCGAACTGGTAGTGCTGCCGGTATCGGCCCGCCTGCGGCCTGTCGTAGCGGAAAATAGGGGATATGTAGTAAAGCTTGACCGGCTGGGGCAGGTTCTGCATGCCGTGTTCCAGGTAAGCCCGGCAGACCGGCGCGGTCCCTTCCGGGCGCAGGGTCATCGACTTTCCCCCCAGGTCCTCGAAGGTGTACATCTCTTTCTGGACTATGTCCGTGTATTCGCCGACACTCCGGCGGAAAAGGCCCGTGTCCTCGAACACCGGGGTATCGATACGCTGGTAGCCGTAAAGCCCCGTTATCCCGGCGATTACTTTTTCCACGTAGCGCCAGTAAGGCTGCTCCGAAGGGAGGATGTCCGCGGTACCGCGCGCTGCCTGGAACAATCTAAGCTCCTTGGTATTTTCTTAAAGCAAGAATACAGTATCGGTGAGAGTTTTGCAAAATCGGTCGTTCAATGGTTTGCTACGAAACTTCGTTTACACTCGCCCCCTTTTGGGCTATACTGAAATTGCATACTTACCTATTATTAAGATGCAGGAAAGACATGGAATTTACTCGTTTAAGGGAAAAAGCCGCCGCCTACCTGCCGCCGGAAAAACTGGCGGTAGTGGAGGAAGCCTATAAATTCGCCGCGGAGAAACACCAGGGCCAGGTGCGGCTCTCCGGCGAGCCCTTTCTGGAACACCCTTTACAGACGGCCTACATCCTCGCCGAGCTCCAGCTCGATTCCGCGTCTCTGGCCGCCGCCCTGCTCCATGACATCCCGGAGGAGACCGGCCTGCCCGTCGCGGATATATCGGCAAAGTTCAGCCCGGAGATAGCAAAGCTCGTCGATGGTGTTACCAAGCTGGGTAAAGTGAATCTGACCACTACCGGCGCCCCGGCCAGCGCCTCGCAGGCGGAAAACCTGAGAAAGATGCTGGTCGCCATGGCCGAGGACCTGCGCGTCGTCTTTATCAAGCTGGCGGACCGCCTCCATAACATGCGTACCCTGGCCGCCCTCCCCAAGGACCGCCAGCTCCGCAACGCCCAGGAAACCATGGACATCTTTGCCCCCCTCGCCCATCGCCTGGGGATCTGGGAGCTTAAATGGCAGCTGGAAGACCTCTCTTTCCAGTACTTAAAACCGCAGGACTACGCCCGCGTCGCCCGCCTCGTCGACCTCCGCCGCAGTCAGCGTGAGAAATTCATCGCCCGGGCGATTGAGATTTTGAAGAAGGAGTTCGACCGCGCCGGGCTGGCGGCGGAAATCTCGGGCCGGCCCAAGCACCTGTACAGCGTCTTCCAGAAAATGGAAAAATACTCCGCCATGGGCCGCGACTTCGAGGATATCTATGACCTCCTGGCCCTGCGCGTCACCGTCGGCAGCATCCCGGAATGCTATAACGCCATGGGTATCATTCATACCCTGTGGCACCCGCTGCACGACGCCTTTGACGACTATATTGCTAATCCCAAGCAAAACGGCTACCAGGCGCTGCACACCGCCGTGATGTGCCTCGGCACGACCCGACTGGAAATCCAGATCCGCACCCGCGAGATGCACCACGTCGCCGAATACGGCGTGGCCGCCCACTGGCGCTATAAAGAGGGTGAAAAAAAGGATATCAAGTTCGAGGAGCGGATGGCCTGGCTGCGCCAGCTTATCGAGTGGCACCGCGAGCTCAGCGGCGCCGAGGAGTTCCTGGAGTCCGTCAAGACCGACATCTTCATCGATCAGGTCTTCGTCTATACCCCCAACGGCGAAATCAAAGACCTCCCCAAGGGCGCCACCCCCCTCGATTTCGCTTACCGCGTCCATACCGACCTCGGGCACCGCTGCGTCGGCGCCAAGATCAATGGCAAGCTGGAATCGTTTAACTATATCTTAAAGAACGGGGACATCGTCGAGATAATCTCCTCCAAAAATCCCCGGGGTCCCAGCCTGGACTGGCTGAATCCCAACCTGGGCTATGTTAACACCTCGCACGCCCGGTCGAAGATACGCCAGTGGTTCAACAAGCAGGAGCGCACGGAGAACATCGAGCGGGGCAAGCAGATCCTGGACAAGGAACTGCGCCGCCTTGGCATCAAGACGGAGCGCCAGATCCTGGCGGAATACTTTGGTTTTAATAGCCTGGACGATTTCCTGGCGGCCGTCGGCAACGGCACCGTTACCGCTCACCAGATCGTCCTCAAGCTGGCCGCCCAGGAAGAAAAAGCCCCGGGCATATCCGAGGTTGCCCCCACCAGATCAACCGCGTCCTCGGTGCGGGTCCTGGGCGTTGGCGACCTCATGACCAGCATCGCCCAGTGCTGCCATCCCGTCCCGGGCGATAAGATCGTCGGCTATATCACGCGGAGCCGGGGTGTCTCCGTCCACCGCGAGGACTGCCGCAACATCCTTCACGAGGATGAGAAGGAGCGCCTGATCCCGGTGGAATGGGGGCAGAGCGACGACCATCTTTATCCGGTTAATATCCAGGTCGAGGCCTGGGACCGCGTCGGCCTGATGCGCGATATCTCCACGGTGGTGGCGGAGGAGAAGGTGAACATCACCTCCGTCAACCTCGCCGACGGCACCGGCGAGACCACAACCATGTTCCTGACTCTCGAGACCAGGGGGCTGGCGCAGCTGAGCCAGATTTTAAAGAAGATCGACGGCGTAAAAGGCGTTATCAGCGTGAGCCGGGTAGGGTTCGAGCCGCCGCGGCCGGGCGCCGCCGCTCCATCTGCGCCGGCGGTTAAAAACGATGCCGGCCTGAAGAAAAATCAAACGGAGGTAAATCTTGGGAAGTAAATCAGCGTTAAAACAGGCGAGGGTCGCCGGCAGGCGGCAGCAGCGCAATAAGTCCGTCCGCAGCCAGTTGAAGACCAATATCACCCGGGCGGAGAAGCTTATCTTTAGCGGCGACCTCGAGGCCGCCGGCAAGGCCGTGTCTGAGGCGGTAAGCACCCTGGACAGGGCGGCCGGGAAGAAGATGGTGCATGCCAACAATGCCGCCCGCCGCAAGTCGCGTCTTTTAAAGAAGCTGAACCAGGCGGCCGCCCGGCCCAAAACCGCCCCCAAGCCGGAAAAAGCCGCTTGAGTTAGAGTCTAACGGTCA
>JBFYTX010000040.1:0-7833 GCA_041300345.1 Dehalococcoidales bacterium
ATGAAATGCTGGCGGTGGTGCCCATCGGCACGCCGCTGACGGTCGGCCCCGCCACCATCACCACCCTGATACTCCTGGCGCTCAAGTACGAGATCTACATCGTCCTGATTTCCTTCGTGGTGAACATGGTAATTACCTGGGCCATCTTCCTCCTGAGCCAGAGAATCGACGCCCTGCTGGGGGTGGGGGGCATCCGGGCGGTCTCCCGCGTCTTCAGCCTGCTGCTGGCAGCCATCGCGGTGAGCATGGTGATTAACGGACTTGATCTTCTCGGTATCATCAATGTAATAAGCTGAACGATGACTACGTAATTCCGGCAATATATCTGATGCTGTCGCGTCTTTTATGATTTCAATCATCACCCTGGCCGGCGTTTTCCTGCTCATTGCAGTCCGGAAAATCGGAAACATCAGGCTGCAGATCTGGCAGATAATGCTCGCCGGGGCGGTGGTGGTCCTGGCGACGGGCGAGATCTCGCCATCAAACGCCCTGAAGTCCATCAACGCCGACGTCCTGGTCTTCCTGTTCTGCGTTTTTACCATCGGCCAGGCGATGGAGGACAGCGGCTACCTGGGGCACCTGGCCTACCGGCTGTTCAGCCGGGCGCGCACGCTGGACTCCCTGGTGCTGCTGGTGCTTTTCGGGGCGGGACTGCTCTCGGCGCTGCTTCTTAATGACACGCTGGCGATCATCGGGACACCGGTAGTTTTAGCACTGGCGGGCAGGACCAACACCCAGCCGAAGATCCTGCTGCTGGCGCTGGCCTTCGCCATCACCATCGGCAGCGTGATGAGCCCCATCGGCAACCCCCAGAACCTGTTGATAGCCATCAACGGCGGCGTGGCCAACCCTTTCGTGACGTTCCTGAAGTATCTTCTGGCGCCAACGCTCGTCAACCTGGGCATTGCCTACGGGCTGCTGAGATTGTTCTATCGCCGCGATTTTCACGGCCGGCCGCTGGAGCATGCCGCGGCGCCGATCAAAGACGCCCGGCTCGCCTTCATGGCCAGGATGTCGCTGATCATACTGGTCGTGCTGGTCCTGGTAAAGATACTGCTTACTTTCATCGCGCCGGATATCGATTTCAAGCTGACCTACATCGCCCTGGCGGCGGCGCTACCCGTCTTCGTCTTTATCCCCGCCCGCCCCGGTATTCTCAAACGACTCGATTGGTTTACGCTGATTTTCTTCGCGGCGATGTTCGTCCTGATGCAGAGCGTTTGGGACTCCGGCTATTTCCAGCAAGCCATCGAGTCGACGAACGTAGATTTGACCTCGACGGGGATGATCCTGGGCGTGAGCGTGGTGTTGAGCCAGGTGCTTTCCAATGTGCCGCTGGTGGCGCTCTACCTGCCGGTGCTGCTGCACGCCGGGGCGACGACCGCGGGGATGATGGCGTTGGCGGCGGGGAGCACTATTGCCGGCAACCTCACCATCCTGGGGGCGGCAAGCAACGTGATCATCATCCAGAACGCGGAAAAGAGAGGCGGGGTGACGCTGACCTTCCTGGAGTTCGTCAAAATCGGCGCGCCGCTGACGGTTATCAACGTTGCAGTTTACTGGCTGTTCCTGCTGATATTTTAAAAGTACTATTCTCATATGTATAATTCATAATACATACCCCCTTAATCCCCCTCTCAGACTTCATCATTACTAATCCCCGGAACATCTTATGTCTGAGAGGGGGAGGAGATAGAAAGAGGGGTCTGCACCCCTCTTAGACGCCCCGGTGGATACTGATTACTAAAGTGGGAAAGAATTAGAGAGGGGGTAAAGGGGGAGGCGAAAATCCCTCTCCTGTCTCCCTTTACGAAAGGGAGACGCCAATGCCCGAAAGAAAGTACCTACGAAAAAGGGGGAAAGGATTTGAGAGGGGGCTTTGCCCCCTCTCTCTTAGATTCCCCTCTCCAGCCAATAAAAACCAACTATTTCTGAATGAAACGACAGGCTGGAGAGGGGCAGGGGTGAGGCTAGGAATCTATAAAACGCAATATATTTTTGGGAAATCACCGTGAAAAATGCTAGTATATAGCCGGGTAGGTAATATGAAATTCGAAAAGCTGGTGGAGCCCGGCCGTATCGGGACGGTAACGACCCGGAACCGCATCATCAAGACCGGGGCGGGGACTTTCATGTGGCATCAGGACGAGACCCGCATGAACAAGGCCATCCTAGCATACTACGAGTCGCTGGCGAGGGGCGGGGTGGGGCTATTGATCGTGGAGTCGCCGACCATCGACTACCCGCTGGGGGCGCGCTGGCCGCAGCGCTACCGCATCGACGACGATAGGTATATCGAGGGCCTAAGTGAGTTAACTCAAGTCATCCACCAACATGGCTGCCCTACGTTCATGCAGATGAACCATGACGGCCCCTGGCAGCGGGCGCTGCTGGGAGGCACCACGCCGTTCTTTGAAGGCCAGCCCATCGCCGCCTCGGCCGTGACCGTGCCGGGGGCCAACGATTTTCACAACGAGACGCCGCGCGCGCTGACCATCCCGGAAATCGAGGCGATTATCGATAAGTTCGCCGGCGCGGCGGTACGGGCGCAGAAGGCCGGATTCGACGGGGTGGACATCAACGCCGCCAGCAGCCATCTGCTGCACAACTTCCTCTCGCCTTTCTGGAACCGCCGGCAGGACCTTTACGGCGGCTCGGAGGAGAACCGCGCCCGCTTCGTGACGTCTATCGTTAAGGAGATCAAGAAACGCCTTGGACGGGACTTCCCGGTGTCCGTTTGCATTAACGCCCGGGAGTACGGCCGGCTCGCCGGTATTGACAACGCTAAATGCATCACCGTGGAAAACGCTAAAGCCACGGCGCGCCTGCTTGAGGCCGCCGGCGCCGACGCCATCCACGTCCGCAGCCACTGGCTGGGGTATCACGTCGGCGCGTACCTGCCCGACCTGCTTTTCTATCCCGAGCCACCGATACCGCTCAAGGATTTCCCCAGGGAATACGACGCAAGGCAACGCGGGGCGGCCTGGAACGTGAAGCTGGCCGGGGAGATAAAGGAGGCGGTGTCCATCCCGGTGATGGTGGTGGGCAAGCTCGACCCGCGGCTCGGCGAAAAGGCGCTACGGGAAGGCAAGGCCGACTTCATTGCCATGACGCGGCGGCTCCAGGCCGACCCCGATCTGCCGAACAAAGTAATCGCGGGAAGGCTGGCGGACATCGCGCCCTGTACCGCCTGCGAGAACTGCCTGGGAAGCCGTCGCTGCCGCATCAACGCCTTCATGGGCAAAGAATATAATACCGCCGGGAAAGCGGATAAAAAGAAGAAAGTTGTCGTGGTTGGCGCCGGACCGGCCGGACTGGAAGCGGCGCGCGTCGCCGCGCTGCGCGGCCACGATGTTACGTTATTTGATAAACAGTCGAAAATCGGCGGGCTGCTGCCAATCGCCGCCATGGTCAAGGGCACCGAACTGGAAGACCTGCCGGTGATGGTCGGGTATTTTAAACGCCAGCTGAAAAAGCTGGGTGTGAAGACCGTCCTCGGCAAGACCGTCACCGCGGCCGGGATAGAAAAAATAAAGCCGGACGCGGTCGTTATCGCCGCTGGCGGCGTGCCCGCCGCGCCCGATATCCCCGGCATCAACCGGCGCAACGTCGTCAGCGGCGCCGCCCTGCACCGCCGACTAAAATTCCTCCTGCGGTTTTTCCCGCCGCAAACCCTGCGCCGGCTCACCAGGTTCTATCTGCCGGTCGGTAAAAGGGTGGTGATAATCGGGGGGAGCCTGCACGGTTGTGAGCTCGGCGAGTTCCTGGCCAGGCGCGGCCGGCAGGTCACTATCGTGGAGAAATCCGACCGGCTGGGCCAGGGAATGGTCGACGTCATCCAGGCGTATCTCTTCGACTGGTTTACGAAAAAAGGGGTGGCGCTCATTAGCGGCGTCAAGGAATACGTGGAGATAACGGACGAGGGACTGACGATCATCAATAAAGAAGGCGCAAGACAGACCATCCCCGCTGATACAATCATCCCCGCCCTGCCGCTTTCCCCCGACCTCAGGTTATTCGAGAGCTTGAAAGGAAAAGTGCCGGAGCTTTATGCCATCGGCGACTGTAAAGAGCCGCTGCTGATCGCCGACGCGACAAGCCAGGGCATGGAGACCGCCCGCCGGATCTAAAAGGAGGATAAAAGATGCCGAAAAAAGCCGCGAAAAAATACGATGCCAGGAAGAATTTTGTCAGCCAGCCCGCCTACGAGGTGGTCCCCGCCGAGGACGTCAAAGGGCGCCGCGGCGCGATGACCCTGATGAGCAACAGCCTGGTGCCCGGCAGCAACTTTTACATCGAGACCGGCTGGGTGTTCGGTATGCCCGACCCCAATCCCCATATCCACGAGCACGTCCACGATTACGATGAAATCGTGATACACCTGGGGACGGACCCGGCCCGCCAGGAGGAGCTCGGCGGCGAAATAGAGTTTATGGTGGACGGACAGCCGCTGATCATCAACAAGACCTCGGCGGTGTACGTGCCCAAGGGCATCAAGCACGGACCGCTGACCTGGAAGAAATACAGCAAACCGCACCTGGAGTTTACCATCATGGTCGGCGCCGGCTCCCTGGCCGAGGCTGACCCCGGCGGGCACCAGAAACTGATAAAAAGGAGCAAGAAAAATGGCTAAGATCGATAAAAAGTATTTCGTGACGGAATTGAGGGATGTGGTGGGTGATTCGCCCTGGACGCCCGTGTTCACTGATAACGAAGGCGAACGAGTGCTGGCGCTGGACAGCGATGTCGTCAAGGGGGCTTTTTACATGGAGACGGCCTGGTTCCTGCCCGGCGACTGGCCGGAAAAGACGGGAGGGCTCAAGAGCCGCACCATCGGGGCGCACACCCACGATTACGACGAGGCGATAGCGTGGGTGGGCAGCGACCCTAACGACCGCTATAACCTCAACGGTATCGTGGAGCTCTGGATCGATGGCAAGCAAAATATCCTGGACAGGAGCTTTATCGCTTTTGTCCCGGCGGGGGTGGAGCACGGGCCGATTAATATCCGGCGGATAGATAAGCCGATGTTCCACTTCACGGCGGGGATGGGGAAGAAATATATAAAGTAGAAAGAAAATCCCCCCGGTCCGGTGTCACATTGTCAAGCGTTTACGAACTGGGGAAATCGTTGGGTGGGGCGTCAAGTAATCCCAGATGACATAGCTCCAGCCATACTACCGGTTCGGGCACGTCGAAGATCCTGGCCATTTCTTTTAATGTTTTGGCTTTGGGCCACATCCGCCTGACCATTTTTTCCGGCATCAGACAGGCGCCGGCGAAATGGTCGGCCAGCATTTCGTTAAAAGTGCCTTCGGGGTGGCGGCCCGCCTTTTTAAAGACCGGTATGGCTTTACTGTGAGCGAAGACATGGAAAATCTCATGATATAACGTGAAACGCTGCCGCGCCGTCGAGTCGTTGCTGTTGATATGGACCACCCAGGAGTTGCTCAGCCTCCAGACGGCGCCGTGGTAAGCCTTGAGCGGCACCTGCCGGACCTCGATGGGGACGCCGCCATCGGTAGCGGTAATCAGATTCATCGGTACCGGGGTTTGTTTGATGCCCGCCTGCTTATGCAGACTGGCGGCTAACCTCATGATCAAATGGAAAATCCTGCCGTTGTTGGGACATATTGAGGCCCTGGACCTAAAGCTGGGCGGACGATCGCCTCCCAGTTCATCCTTGTCGAAGAACCCGGTCATCCGCTGTAGAAATCGCTCGCTTCTATCATAGCACCCGGCGTCGGTACCTTTAAGCTTGCATGATTTGTAGACCGGGCAATTTTGACCGTCCCCGGTACTGAGGTAAGACCAGAGTTCGGATTCCCAGTCAGGAGTTTTTCTCTCCATATTTTTTCGCCCTGCGCCGTTCGATCAAGTCCTCGATCATGGTAATCAGGTCTTCATCCAGCTCGGCCGGGTACTTGTGCCGGGCGTATTCACGGAACTCGGGCCACTCCGCTGCCGGCCTTTCCGCCACTCCGGGTATATGGCCGGAGATAGCCAGGACCTTCTGCAGCGACACACCGCTGAAATCGGCCAGTCTCTGACAGGAGCGGGTGTTCGGTACATCCTTGCCCGAAAGCCAGCGGCTTACGGTGGCGTGGCTGATACCCAGTTCGGCCGCCATCTGGTTGGGCTTGCACTTGCGCCGCCGCAGGACTTCTTTGAGAAAGGCCACGAAGGGAGAGTCGGTCTTATTCATGGCTATATATTATCACAACACCAGCCCGCAGGCATAAAAAATTCATTAAGAAAAACAATTTTTAGATACAAATTATCTAATACAGCTGCTTTACAGACTATTATAATATCGTATATTAGTTGTGTCAATAATAGTACTAGGATTAAAGTACTAGATTGGGGGGAAAAGTAACGAAAATTCGGAAAAATCTCTTGACAACCAGCTAATTGACAAACTATTATTACGCTGTGTGCCCAAGAGTACAAAAGCTCTACTTATAAGTAAGCAGTTATCAGGAAAAAAAGCAAAGTCATGAAAGTCCTCATTATCGAGAAAGACCGGCAGGCAGTGAACAACATCGCGTTCTGCCTGGCGGTGCGCTATCCGGACGTTGTTACCGTATCGGCGCCGCGATGGCAGCAGGGCCTGGAAATGATCGAGGCCGAGCTGCCGGACCTGCTGATCATATCATCGTCGCCGCCGGAGGTTACCACCGACATCATCCGCGAGATACGACAGTCTTCCGATATACCTCTGCTGACGCTCATCGAAGGGGAGAACGACATCGATCGCGCCATGGCGCTGGAGGCGGGGGCCGACGACTATATCCCGCGGCCGTTCAGCCCCATCGAGCTGGTCGCCAGGGTGACCGCGCTGCTGCGCCGCACGCGCGGGTTCGGCTATAAACACGACCACACTTTTTCCGCCGGCGAGCTGACGATAAATTTCAGCACGCATAACGTATCCCTGAACGGCCGGCAGATAAAACTCACCCCCCGTGAATACGGCCTGCTTTCCGAGCTAGCCCAGAACGAGGGGCGCGTCCTGCCCCACAGTCTACTGCTGGAAAAGGTGTGGGGTACAGAATATGCCGATGACCGCGCCTTTATCAAGAAATACATCTACCGTTTACGCTCCAAGCTCGAGCCCGACCCGGAAAATCCGCAAATGCTCCTCAGCGAGCGCGGGGTAGGCTACCGCTTCGTCCGGCCGGTCGCTTAAATCTTGCCGCTGCATTAGTCTCCAATAGCCTCAAATTTCTTCATCGCCCGGTGTTATTTTTCGTCATCCGGGCACCGTTTTGCCACCAAAAAGGCACCGTTGGGCACCGTTCCAGGCACCTCCGGGCACCTTGATTACCACCTCGCTGTGCTACAGTTTGAGTCAATCCGGAAAGGTGCTATGAAAAAGGCTGTTATTCTCATCGTGGAGGGGGACAGGACGTCCTCACGGGAGGCGGTAGAGGCCCTGCGCGAAGCGGGGTTTGAGGTGATCGAAGCGGACGGAGCCGCCGCCGGCCTCAAGACGATCTACGAGGCGCGCCCCGACGTCATCATCGCCAGCACCGACCTTCCTACTGTTAACGGGGAAGACGCCTTCCTGCGGCTGCGCCAGGCGAGCTATTTGCCGATGATCGCCATCGGGAGCCGCGAGGAGGTGGTGGAGATGCTGGAGATGGGCATGGACGCCGGCATCATCAGCCCGCCGAGCGGCCGGGAGGTGGTGGCCAGGGTGCAGTCGCTGCTGGACAGGCGGGGGAAGGATGAGCCGCCCGGGGGAGGGGCTTTTCCGGGTGACGGAGAGTCCTTCCGCGGGGGAGGGGATACCGGAGGCCTCAGCCCCACCGAGTTCCGCCTGAGCTCCTGCCT
>JBFYTX010000043.1:0-2847 GCA_041300345.1 Dehalococcoidales bacterium
CTTTATTGATCATGATAGAGCTCCTTTTTTCCCGTCATTGCGAGACCATTGACGGCAAAGCCGGCAAGGCGAAGCAATCTCATAGTGCTTCATATAGATCAGACCATTCTACATTCATTGAATTGACTAATTCTATTTTGTCTTTTCTTGAACCACCTTTTATCTGTTTTTCTCTTAGAATTGCACTCTCAATGCTTTCCGTTACTTCATAATAAACTACTTTATCTACGTTATATCGTTTTGTGAATCCCTTCAGTGTTTTATTCTTATGCTCTTGAACCCTTCGTTGAAGGTCATTAGTGACTCCAGTATAAAGTATCTTGTCCCATTTATTCGTAATTATATAAACGTAATATTGTTTAAACATATCAGTGAGATTGCTTCGCCTCCCCTTCGGGGATGGTCTCGCAATGACATATAATTCAATCCCTCTGCCCTAATATCGTCACGCTGCCGATGCCGCTGCCGGGGTTCAAGCCGAAGTTATGCGTCAGGCCTAAAGACGGGTTCTTACGCTGCCGCGGGCCGGCCTTGCCCTGCATCTGCTTGTAAATTTCATATATCATCCTCAGGCCGCTGGCGCCGATGGGGTGGCCGAAGCTTTTAAGGCCGCCGTCGGGATTGACGGCCAGCTTGCCGTCCAGCTTGAAGGTGCCGGCCCTGACGTATTCCGGGGCCTTACCGCGGGGGCAGAAGCCCAGGTCCTCCATGATGACCAGCTCGGTGATGGTAAAGCAGTCGTGGACCTCAGCTAAATCTATCTCCTCGAAGGCGTTTTTAATGCCCGCCATGTCATAGGCCTGCCGCGCGGCGCGGACGGTCTCCTCCATGTGCACCATGTCGTAAGAAGGCTGCAAATAGCCCTGCCGCGCCCCGACGGCCAGTCCAAGTCCCTTCACGAGGACATAGTCGTCGCGGAAGTTTTTCGCCATATCAGCGCGGCAGACAATCGCCGCCGCCGAGCCGTCGGAGACGCCGCAGGCGTCGTAAAGACCCAGAGGCCAGGAAACCATCGGGGCGTTAATCGCCATCTCTTCCGTAATCTCCCGCTGGAAATGAGCGCGGGGATTCAGCGAGCCGTTATGGTGGTTCTTGACTGAAATCTTAGCCAGGGTCTGCTTCAGCTCCTCGTAAGTCATATTGTAGTGAGCCATATAGCGCGTGGCCATGCGGGCGAAGAACATCGCGGCGGACATCCCCCACTCCATGGTGCCGTCGCCGCCGGCGCCGCTGACCGTACCGAGTCCGCCCATGCCCTGGTCCTTGAGCTTTTCCACGCCGATAGCCAGGACGACGTCATACACGCCGGAGGCGACACCAAAGCAGGCGTTACGTAAAGCTTCCGTAGCGGTAGCACAGAGGTTTTCCACGCGGGTCACGGGAATGTATTCTGTCTTAAGGGCGGTAGCGCAGGGCTCGGCGGTATTAAGGCGTGTGGTGCCGAACCAGACGGCCTGGATATCCTTCATTTCGATGCCGGCGTCCTGGCAGGCTTCCGTTGCCGAGTCCACCAGCATATCGTCGGCGCCCTTTTCCCAGTTCTCGCCGAACTTGGTGCAGCCCATACCGATGATGGCGACCTTGTCTTTAATGCTCTCCATCTTACGCCTCCTTTCCCAGCCAGCTCAAGCGCAGCGGCATACAGCGCCAGAAATAGTTATGGATGCCGCCGCCGACGCCTAGCGTCCGGAAGCTCATCTCGACGTCCAGGCCGACCTTCACTTTTTCGGCGACCATGTCCGTCATGCCGAAGAGCGCCCGCCCCCCTCCCGAGAAGTCGACCATGGTATCAACGCCGGGGCGGGCAAAAGCGGGGATGTCCCCGCCGTATTTCAGGGTAAAGGTAAAGACCTTGCCCCTCTTATTAGCGAAGGAATATGGCTCAAAGTTGTCTTTAGTATGACAATGGGTGCAGATGCGCTGCGGCGGGTACTGCACCGTGCCGCAGGTCAGACACTTAACGCCCGCCAGGGCATAGATAGCGTCCCGCTCCCGGGCGACGACCGACGCCGAAGCGCCACCAAAGCGGTCGGGGTCGGCGGAAGCGAACTCCTTATAAGCGCGGAAATCGGCGGGAGAGACCGGCATTTTGGCGGCCAGGCTGCGCTTGATGCCCCATTTGCCAGCGATATTCTTGATATTATCGGTGACCTTAAAAAGCAGGACATCGGCGCCGTCGCCGTAGGACGCCACGAGAATTTTATCTCCCGGTTTGGCGTCTTCTAAAGCCGCCACCAGCAGCATCGGGGCGAAAGCGGTGCCGGTGTTGCCCAGCTTATCGAAGAGCGGATCCTGCACCTGCTCCGGCTTGAGACCCAGCCGGCCGACCATCTCGCGGTGGCGCCGCAGGTCAGGACCGTACACGACGGCTTTAGTAATATCTTTCACCGACAGGCCCGATTTTTCCAGGAAATTCTTAATCGCCTGCGGCAGGATTTTAGAATAACCTTCCTCAAAGACGAAGCGGTCCTCCCAGAAATGCACGTTTTTAGAGCCGCCGGCCCGCCAGACATCCAGGAGCTCGTTGGACAGGGAATAACCGCCCTCAATTTCGGCGATAACATCGTTATCCCCGACGATGAAAGCGGCGGCCCCATCTGCGAAGTCGCCGCCCATACGTAAGTCGGAGGCGGTCACCAGAATGTTCTTCGCCGACCCCGCCTTGACCGCGTCAGCCGCCATCTTGAGAGCGCCCGTCCCGGCGCGCAGGGTGCCCGTAACGTCCGCGGTCGGGATATCGCGGGGGAGACCGAGCGCCCAACCGACCGTCGTAGCCGCGAGCTTTTCGGCATAGGGAGGGGTGGTGGAGGCGAAATAAAGGCCATCGACGGTCTTCCTATCGATATT
>JBFYTX010000059.1:0-4880 GCA_041300345.1 Dehalococcoidales bacterium
CGGCTCTGATTAAAGAAAAGTGACAACACCAAATAACATCAGGATCAAGATCGACCACCTTTCCCTGTCATTCGGCGGGGTAAAGGCGCTGGTAGACATCAATATCGATGTCAGGGACAAGGAGATCCTGGCGATCATCGGCCCTAACGGCGCGGGCAAGACCTGCATTCTGAACTGCATCAACGGCTTTTATAAACCGCAGTCCGGAGACATCACCTTCGACGGGAAGCATATTACGCGCATCCGCCCCGATAAAGCCGCCCGGCTGGGGCTGGCCCGGACCTTTCAGAACATCGAGCTTTACACCGGCCTGAGCGCTCTGGATAACATCATGGCGGCGCGGCATATCCTGATGAAGCAGAGCGCCCTCGCCAGCGCGCTGTACTTCGGGCCGGCACATAAAGAGGAAATTACCCACCGCCGGACCGTCGAAGATATCATCGACTTCCTAGAGATAGAGTCGGTCCGCCAGCGAACGGTCGGCATGCTGCCCTACGGGATGCGCAAGCGTGTCGAGCTGGGAAGAGCGCTGGCTCTGGAGCCTAAAGTCCTGCTGCTGGACGAGCCGATGGCGGGCATGAACCTCGAGGAAAAAGAGGACATCGCGCGGTTCATCATCGATATCTTCGAAGGGCAGGGAGTTACCTACCCGGACACGCCGGTGCTGCGGGACGGCGTTAGCTGTATCGTCCTGGTGGAGCACGACATGGGGGTGGTCATGGACATCGCCGACAGGATCGTTGTGCTGGACTTCGGTAAGAAGATCGCCGAGGGCACGCCGGAAGAGATAAAGAGCAACCCACAGGTGATAGCGGCTTATTTAGGGGAAGAGAGGAAGTAGAATTCTGTGTCAATAATTCTTCCACTCAAACAATATACCCATTTGTTACTCCTGTTTTCCCGTATCTCGAATATTGAGGCCTTCTTTTCTCACCTCTATTCCTTAAGGGATTAAAAATATATGGACAAAAGGCTTGTAATTGGCGGAATTTTGTTCTATAATATTATGTATAATGTAAAAGGACTCGATTATTCTCTAATCTCGACGACTCGATAAAACCTGTTCGCCAGAACCGGCAACATAGCCGGATGCATCGCCTTCGACTTTGAAGAGTCAAGAGATCTTAATAACAGAGGCATCGAGGTATGGAGCCGTCCAGGTCTAAACAAAATAATAAAGAAATCCCCGACATCAGCAAGCAGCGCGCGCAAGAATTACGGCACGCTTTAGAATTTGCCGAAGGTATCATAGCCACCCTGCGCGAGCCCCTGTTAGTACTTGATGACAGCCTCAAGATAGTCGTGGCCAATAATTCCTTCTACAAGAAATTTTCGGTAAAGCCACAAGAGACCGAGGGAAGGCCCATTTTCGAAATCGGTGACAACCAGTGGGATATCCCTAAACTGCGGGAACTGCTACAGGAACTTCTGCCTACAAATACCAGCTTTAGCGACTTCGAGGTTGAGCATGATTTTCCTAAAATAGGCCGGCGTACGATGATCCTCAATGCCCGGCGTATTCACGATGGGGGACCTAAGACACATAGAATACTACTGGCCATTGAAGACATTACCGAGCGAAAACGCATCGAACAGGAAAAGGCCTCTTCCGAGTTGCGTTACCGCCGGCTCTTCGAAACAGCTCAAGATGGCATATTGATTCTTAATGCCGAGACCGGCCGGATCACCGATGTCAATCCATTTCTGATAAAATTGCTGGGGTATCCTGAAAGCGAATTCCTGGGGAAAAGACTGTGGGAAATCGGCGCTTTCATAGATACCAGGAAAAGCCAGGAAGCCTATAAGAAGTTACAAAAGAATAACTATATCCGTTATGAAGATTTACCGCTTGAAACAAAATCCGGATTAAGGATGGAAGTGGAGTTTGTCTCCAATGTTTATCTGGTTAACAATGAAAGAGTAATCCAGTGTAATATTCGCGATGTCTCCGCCCGAAAGCAGCTGGAACGGAACCTTGCGTTTGAAGCGACTCATGATTTTCTGACCGGTTTACCCAACCGGACATTATTTACTGATCATTTTAACCTGGCTATAGCAGGGGCCAGAAGATACCAGAAGAAACTCGCCATATTGTTGCTCGATATCGACCACTTCAAAAATATCAACGATGCCCTGGGACACCACTACGGTGACCTGCTGTTAAAAGAGTTCGGTAAAAGGCTGTCGAATGTCACGCGCAAGACAGATACGGCGTCGCGTTTGGGTGGTGATGAGTTTATATTACTGATGACCGAAGCGGCCGATACAGAAAGCATCGCTATTATGTCTCAGAGAATACTTAAACAAGTAAGGAAACCATTCATGCTTAACGACCACGAAGTTAAAATCACGATCAGCGTGGGCGTTTCTGTTTATCCTGACGATAGTGAAGATTTAGCAACACTACTGAAATATGCCGATATCGCTATGTATCAGGCTAAACAAGATGGACGGAACAACTACGCTCGTTATGAACCAAGTATGAGTATCGTAAAAATAGGTCCGGATGGGCTTTCCCAAGACAATTGACGTTGCTCTTATTCCCACTTTCGCTCGTCTTTGATCCCCTGCCCCTTCTCCCCTATCGCGCCGGGCTCGACGAACTCAATCTTATCTATCCTGATGCGGCAGATGTCCTGAAACTTGTTATTTATGTCAAGTGACAGTTTAGCCCTGTCGGCATCGCTATCCTTTAACTCCACTTTAAGCACCATCTCGTCGCGTTGTTCGCGGCGGCCAACGATAAGCTGATATTTCGCGACCTCGCTGAAGCCCATAATCGCCTGCTCAGACTGCCTGGCCACGATGAACATGCCCCTGACCTTTACCGCGTCCCCTGCCCTACCGACGATTCCGGTGATGCGGTAGGAGGTGCGGCCGCAGGGGCAGGGTTCGGTAACGTAAGAAGAAAGATCACCCGTCCCGAAACGTATCAGCCCCCAGTCTTTATTCAGCAGCTGCGTCGTCACGATCTCCCCGACTTCACCGGGTCCTAATTGTTTACCGGTCTCGGGATCGGCGATCTCCGTGACGTACTCGTCCATCAAATGCATGCCGTTCTTCTGCTTACATTCATAAGCAATGGCGCCGCCTGGCTCGGTGACGGCGTAAGCCTGATAAGTATCGATGGCGTAATCGTTTTCAAAAGTCTTGCGCAGGGAAGGCGGCAGCATCTCGCCGGTGAACCAGGCGCGTTTGATGGCGAAGTCTTTTTTTACATCGTGCCCCAATTCTTCGGCGCGCTTTATCACCGTGTTCAGAAAGCTCGGCGTCCCCACGAAGCCGGTCACCTTGAGGTCCTTCATAATCTGAATTTGAAGGTCGGTATTGCCGGTACCTGCAACCACCACGGTCGCCCCACAGTCGCTGATACCTTCGTGAAAAAGTATGCCCGCCGGCGACATGTGATAGGTAAAGGTGTTGATGATCACGTCACTTTTTCTAAAGCCGGCTGCCCAGAACGACTTCGCGAACCACTTAACCCGGGACGGCTGGACCTCGTAAATGGGACCGGGGGAGATAAAGACGCGCTCCACGTTTTCCAGAGGCGCAGCCAGGACACCGCCGTAAGGCAGCCGCGCTTTCTGCATTTCCACCAGGGCGGTCTTGCGGGTGACGGGGAGCCTTTCCAGGTCTTTCACCGTGCGTATCTTAGCAGGTGTAACGCCCGCCTTATCCAGTAGCTCTTTTACCGCGAGGGCGTGCTTATAGGCATAGGCCACCGCCGCCGCCAGCTTTCGGTTGAGGTACCTTACGCGGTCGGCCGGCGGCATCGTTTCCAGCGTGTCGAAGAACTCGCCGCGCTTTGGTCTTACAGCCATCGCTTTCTCCTCTTGTAATGCTTCACATCGCGGTAGCTCTTCCTGGTACCCAGGGCTGAGAGGCCCATGTAGAACTCTTTCACGTCCTCGTTATTCTTGAGGAAATCGGCACTGCCGTCAAGCACGACCCGCCCGTTCTCCATGACGTAGCCGTAGTGGGCGATACTCAGGGCGACGCGCACGTTCTGCTCCACCAGCAGGACCGAGGTCTTCTGCTCCGTATTGAAACGTTTGATGATGTTATAGATCTCCTCCACCAGCAGCGGGGCCAGTCCCAGCGAAGGCTCGTCGAGCATCATCAGTTTGGGCGTAGCCATCATCGCCCGGCCGATGACCAGCATCTGCTGCTCGCCGCCGGAAAGGTAGCCGGCGACGTTCCGGCGCAGCTGCCTGAGCCGCGGAAAGTAGCCGTAGACCATTTCCAGGTCGCGCTTCACGGCGCGGCGGTCGCGGCGGTTATGTGCGCCGACCATCAGGTTCTCCTCGGTATCGAGGTGCTCGAAGACGTGGCGTCCCTCCAGCGCCTGGATGATGCCCAGCCTGCCTATCGCTTCGGCGTTCTTTTTATCGATCCTCTCGCCGTTCCACTCGATGGAGCCATCGGTCACTTCCCCTTCCTCTACGTGGAGCAGGCCGGAAATAGCTTTCAACACGGTGCTCTTGCCGGCGCCGTTAGCGCCCAGCAGCGCGACGATAGCCCCGTCTTCCACGGTCATGGAAACACCGTGCAGCACCCTGATGACATTGAGATAAGCGACCTCAATGTTATTCAGCTTCAGCATAAGCTCCCCTACCGGGAGGGGGCTCCGGTATGCCGTCGCCCCCTTTTGTTTTCTAGACGGCTACTCCCACCAATCAAGATCTTCGTATCTGACTAACGGCGCTTCTCGCCAGTCGACCAGCATCACAGCTTTCCCATTGCTGATCTGGTAGAGCCGCAGATTATTATCCAGCCGGTTATCGCCATTGCCGATATATCTTACCGTGCCCCCTACCAGTCCCTCAGCGGTAAAGCCCTGCAGCTTCTGTATACCCTGTTCTTCTACTGCCTTCCATGCC
>JBFYTX010000070.1:0-9892 GCA_041300345.1 Dehalococcoidales bacterium
CGCCTGTGTCTTGACCGGCAGCCCCCACAGGTGGATAAACCCCTCGGCGGCTTTCTGGTTGAACTTGTCGCCTTTATCGTACGTGGCCAGGCTCAGGTTATACAACGAATAGGGCGCTTTGCGTCCCACCACCATCGCCTGCCCTTTGAAAAGCTTCATTCTGACCGTGCCCGTGACGTATCTTTGCGAGCTTAAAATATACGCCGAGAGGTCGCGGTTGAGCTGGCTGAACCATAGCCCGTTGTAGATGAGGTCGGCGTACTCTACGGCCACCTTCTGTTTGAACCGCAGCTGGTCCTTCGACATCGTCATCGCTTCCAGCGCCTGGTGCGCCTGGATGAGGACTAAAGCCGCCGGGGCCTCGTAGATCTCCCTCGACTTTATCCCTACCAGCCGGTTCTCGATATGGTCGATGCGGCCGATGCCGTGCTGGCCGGCGATTTCGGTCAACTTCTTGATCAGGTCGATGCCCTCCATCTCTTTGCCGTCGAGAGTCACCGGTATGCCTTTTTCAAAGCCGATTTCTAAATATTGCGGCTTGTCCGGGGCCTGCGCCGCCGACTTCGTTAGCGTGTAGGCGTCGGCGGGGGGCTCCGTCCACGGGTCTTCCAGCACGCCGCACTCGATGCTCCTGCCCCACAGGTTCTCGTCGATCGAATAAGGGCTGGCGACCGTCACCGGGACGGGTATGCCGTGTTGCCTGGCGTAGGCGATGGTCTCCTCGCGGGTCATGCCCCACTCCCGCGCCGGGGCGATGATCTTCATCTCCGGGGCGAGGGCGTTGATGCCCACCTCGAACCGCACCTGGTCGTTGCCCTTGCCGGTGCAGCCATGTGCAATGGCCGTCGCCCCCTCCGCCACCGCCGTGTCCACCAGCAGCTTGGCCATGAGCGGCCGCGATAGCGCCGTCGCCAGCGGATACTGCCCCTCGTAAAGGGCGTTGGCCTGCAGCGCCGGAAAAATAAAATACTTCACGAACAAATCTTTGCCGTCGATGACCAGCGCCTTGACGGCGCCTGCCTTGAGCGCCTTTTGCTTGACGGCGGCAAAGTCTTTCTCGTTGCCCACGTCTATCGTCACCGTGATGATATCCGCGTGGGTTTTATCGCGCAGCCACTTGATGGCCGCCGAGGTATCCAGTCCGCCGCTGTAAGCCAGCACAACCTTGTCCGTCACGCTGCGCCTCCCTTATCTGTAATCAGTCCCTGTCCGGGAAATGTGCCTCGAGAAATTCTATCACCGCGGAAGATATGCCGGGGTATTCCCAGGAATAGTCATGCCCCGGCGCTTTCAGCCAGCTCAGGATGTCCCCCGGGCTGTCTTCCGGGGACGTCATCCCGAACCACCCCTTGAAGGTGGCCCAGACCATCGCCGGCAGGTTGCCGTAGCTGAAGGTGTCGATGCCCCGGCCGTTGGTGTTCATCAGCAGCTTCCTGTCCAGCACCCTCGGCTGGTACCAGAAAGGCGTGCCCGTCTGGATGCTGTAGACCCTGGTGTTGTCCTTGAGAATGTCCATCGTCCGGTCCGATATCACCGTGCCCAGGCTCTCCCCGGCCACGACTATCCTGATGTCCGGGAGATGGTTGGTGAGGAAGGCCACCCGCAGCGACAGGTCGTGGGCTTTGCGCGGGTAGCTGGCTGCCGCCTCGAAGAACTCCTTGACACACCCTTTCGGCGTGCGGGCCGTCCGCTGGTAGTTAAGGACCATAATCCGGTAACCCAGCCTGTCCAGCTCGTCGAGGATGCCGCTAAGGATGCTCGTCCAGCCGGGCGTTTCTTCGACGGAGTTCCATCCCCACCCCCCGGAGTTGAAGAAGATGACTACGTCCGCGTCCCGGCCGGCCATGTACGACGACAACAGCTCGTCGAGCACCGTGTCCAGCTTGTCTTTACTCTTGCCCACCAGCTCGTTGGCTTTGATGACCGCATCGTTGTAGACGTCCAGCGGCACCGCCTTTAAGTCATAAGCCGGCAGTTCCGGCACCTGCACGCCGACCTCTTTGGCCATGCCTACTTCCAGGTTGATGAGGGTCAGCCAGACGATGCCGAACAGGAAGACTGCGATCAACCCCAGCGAGAATATCAGTCGGCGGTGTTTCTTGAGCGTTAACATTTCCCAGCTAATTCTAGCAGTGATTACTTCACAATTCCAGAAAATACTTTGTCCAGGATGCCGGCCGCTTCGTCCGCCTCTTTGGTGCCGATGATCAGCGGCGGTACCAGCCGGATGGCGTTGGGCTTGACCCGGTTGACGATCAGCCCGTTCTCCAGGCAGGACATTACCACCTGCTGGCCGATCTCGCTGTTGAACTCAACCGCGATAAGCAGTCCCCGGCCCCGCACCTCGGTGATGAAGCCGTATTTGTTTTTCAGCCCGGCCAGTTTTTCTATGAGGTACTGGCCGATTTTTCGGGCGTTGCCCGGGACGTCTTTCTCGATGACGTATTTCAGCGTGGCGTAAGCCGTGGCGCTGGTCAGCGGGTTGCCCCCGAAGGTGGCATTGTGGTCGCCCAGCGTCAGCACCGCGCATTTCTCTTTAGCCATGAGCGCCCCGATAGGCACCCCTCCCCCCAATCCTTTGGCCAGGGTCATCACGTCCGGTTCGATGCCGTACGCCTGGTAGCCGAACAGCGTCCCCAGTCGCCCTATCCCCGTCTGCACCTCGTCCAGGATCAACAGCAGGCCTTTTTCATCGCACCATTCCCGCACCCTGCTCAGGTAGCCGTTATCGGGCAGGTTGACGCCGGTTTCCGCCTGTATCAGCTCGAGCATGACGGCGCAAGTCTTCTCGGTCGTGGCGGCCTTGATTGCATCTACATTATTGTTGGGGACGTTGACGAACCCCGCCGGCATCGGCTCGAACGGCGCGTGCATCTTGGGCTGGCCGCTGGCCGCCGTCAGCGCCAGCGATCTGCCGTGAAAAGAGCCGAGGGCGGTGATAATTTCATACGCCCCGTTGCGCTTGAGCTTGCCGTAGCGTCGCGCCAGCTTGATCGCCCCTTCGTTGGCCTCCAGGCCGCTGTTGGCGATGAAGACGCGGTCGAGGCAGCTGTTCTTCACCAGCAGCTCCGCCAGCTGCAGCATGGGCATGGTGTAAAACCACAAAGAGGTCTGTATCAGGGTCTCCGCCTGCTTTTTAATGGCGTTCACCACCACCGGGTGACAGTGCCCCAGGCAGTTGACCGCCAGCCCGTTGACGAAGTCGAGGTACTCCCTGCCTTTATCGTCCCAGGCCCGCGCGCCTTTGCCCCTCACCAGCGTCACCGGCGTGCGCACTATCGTCTGCATGTAGTATTTTTTATCCAGTTCCGGCCAGTCCGTCATCTCTCTACCTTCTCTTAACATTAATGGGGTCTACCTCACCCCTCTTAAACGCCCTTTACTATCGTCGTTCCCCCGGTCTCGCCCTCTATCTCCCTCGTTAAAGCATGTTTGTTTCGCCCGTCTATGATACGGGCGGTTGCCCCCCCGTCTGAAGCCCGCATGCACGCTTCGACTTTAGGTATCATTCCGCCCGATATTTCCCCTTTTGCTATCATGGCCTCGGCCTGCGATGCCGAAAGCCTTGAAATAATCTTGCCCGCTCTATCAGTTACTCCGGCCACGTCGGTCAGGAAGACCAGTCGCTTCGCCCCCACCGCCACCGCTATTTCCCCCGCCACGGGGTCGCCGTTGACGTTGATGATTCCCGGCGCGTCCGCGGTCCTGCCTATCGATAGCAGACTTATAGGGGAAACTACGGGCACGAATCCCGCCTTCAGTAACGTTTCCAGCAATCCTGCATTCACCTTTTCCACCGACCCCACCCATCCCATTTCTTTATATTTCACTTTGCTTTCGATGAGCGCGCCGTCGACCCCACTTATCCCCGCCGCCCTGCCTCCTTTAAGGTTGATGGCCGCAGTAATATCTTTGTTCACGAGACCGGCCAGCACCGCCGTCGCTATTTGCAGCGTCGGCAGGTCGGTGACGCGCTCCCCCCTGACGAACTTCGTGGCCGCGCCCTGCTTTTTCAGCCACTCGGTGACGGTAGACCCGCCCCCGTGCACCACGATCAGCGCCGCGCCCTTCTTTTGCAGTGCGACGATGTCTTCTATGGTCGTGTCGCCGCTCCCGAACGTCGACCCCCCTATTTTGATTACCGTAATATCTTTCACGTATCCCCTGTAGAAATCCCAAACACCAAGATACAAATCCCAACCGTTTGTATTTTGAGTTTTTAATTGGTTATTGTATCTTGTATCTTGGGATTTTTCCTGTATCCCATATCTTAGTGTTTCTCCCCCTACGTCGTATATTCCGCGTTTATCTTGACATATTCCTCGGAAAGGTCGCATCCCCAGGCGTTGGCCTCCCCTCTCCCCAGGTGGAGGTTTAACGCTATCATTACTTCTTTGCCGTCCAGGTGACTGACCGCTTTCTCTTTATCGAACACGACCGGCTCTCCATTTTTAACTACCCGCGTCCCGCCGATGTACAGCTCCATTTTTTCCGGCGTTACCGCCGCCCCGCTCCGCCCCGCCGCCGCCAGCACCCGCCCCCAGTTGGGGTCGCTGCCATGCACGGCCGTCTTCACCAGCATCGAGCCGGCGATCGTCCGTGCCGCCAGCCGCGCGTCTTTAAGGCTGGCCGCCCCGCTTACTTTCACCTCGATGAGTTTGGTCGCCCCTTCGCCGTCGCGGGCGCATTCTTTAGCCAGGTGGATGCAGAGCTGGTTCAAGGCCTGCTGGAAGGCCTCCGCCCTTTTTCCGCCCTTTTTAATTGTTTCCCCGCCGGCCGTGCCGCTGGCCATGATGACGGCGGTGTCGTTGGTGCTGTTATCGTTATCCACGGACATCATATTGAAAGAGATGCCCGCCGCCTTGCGCAGGGCCTCCTTCAGGAAAGCCGCCTCGACCCGCGCGTCGGTGGTCAGGAAGCAGAGCATCGTCGCCAGATCGGGGTGGATCATGCCCGCCCCTTTCAGTATCCCCCCTATGGTGAACCCGTCCGCTTTGACCGCCGCCTCTTTAGGCACGGTGTCCGTGGTCATGATCGCCCGCGCCAGGTCGTGCCCGCCTTCTTTGGTAAGGATTATCCGCGGCATGGCTTGCCGGATCCGTTCCATCGGCAGCGTTACGCCGATGACCCCGGTGCTGGCCGCCAGTGTTTCCTCCGGCTTCACGCCTGTATGTCTCGCCGCCAGCGCCGCCGTCTCTATCGCGTCCGCCATGCCCTGTTGGCCGGTGCAGGCATTGGCGCCCCCGCTGTTCATCACCACCGCCCGCACCGTGCCTTTTCTGAGCCTTTCGGTGTCCAGCAGCACCGGCGCCGCTTTGACCTTGTTGGTGGTGAACAGGCCGGCCGCCGCGCACGTCGACTCTGAGAATAGTATCCCCAGGTCGAGCCGCCGTTTGTCGGCGTACTTAATGCCGGCCTTGACCGCCCCGGCCAGGAACCCCCGCGGTGTCGTTACCCCTCCCCCCGCGATGAACTCCGCCTCGTTTTTCATTTCTACAATATATCATATTTAGCTTCGGTGGGCAACGATATGTTAAATAAAGTGTTTCGCCTTTTCATGGCAGACCCTCCCGTACTCACCCCCTTTGATCCCCCTCTCGAACAGGCACGCTGGTGATCTGTATGTTGTTTTTGTTCGAAAGGGGGAGAGAATTTGAGAGGGCTTCGCCCCCTCTCTTTTTCCCTTACCCCCTCTCCTGCGGACAGGAGAGGGGGAACGAGGGGGTGAGGTCCTTTAAAAAGGACATAGGGGTGAGGTCAAATACATTTCCATTTATTGCTTGAATCGGCAACGACCCGGTGTTACACTCTAACTATGAAAATAGTCAGGTTCACCAGCGGCGGCCGGATTGAATACGGCGTTCATGACGGCGATATGGTGCGCGGCATCGAGGACGGCCCGTTTGGGGAGATCGTCTTTACCCATCGCTATTACCGCCCCACCGATCTACAGCTTCTGGCCCCCTGTGTACCCTCGAAGGTCGTCGCGCTGGGCGTCAACTATCAGAGCCATAGCGCGGAGATGCAGAGCGCCCTCCCCGCCCAGCCTCTGCTCTTTATTAAGCCCTCTACCGCGGTCATCGCTACCGAAGACAAGATTATCTATCCGGAGTCCTCGCAGCGTGTCGACTTCGAGGGCGAGCTGGGCGTGGTGATAAAGAAGGTCGCCCGCCGCGTGGCTGAGGCAGACGCCTTCGATTATATTCTCGGCTATACCTGCGTCAACGACGTCACCGCCCGCGACCTCCAGTCCAGGGACGTCCAGTGGACGCGCTCTAAAGGCTTCGACACTTTCTGCCCCCTCGGCCCCTGTATCGAGACCGGGCTCGACCCCTCCGATCTCGCCCTGGAGACCGTATTGAACGGAGAAATCAAGCAGCAGTCCCGCACCTCCCGGCTCGTTTTCCCCGTCCCCGCTTTAGTGAGCTTTATCTCCCACGTCATGACCCTCCTCCCCGGCGACGTTATTGCTACCGGTACTCCCGCCGGCATCGGCCCCATGCTCCCCGGCGACATCGTCGAGGTCAAGATAGAGGGCATCGGCACGTTAAGAAATTATGTGGTGAAGCAGGACTAAATAATGAAACTCGCTATAACGCAGATAATCATGGGTGTCCTCATCGTCTGCGCCGCCGGCTATGTCCTGTGGTGGATGTTGTTCGGCATCGTGGAGCTACTCGCAGAGAAAGTGCCCGATGCCAGCGGTGTCATGGTACAGGACTATACCCCGGAAAATGAAATCCTCTTTACCGCTGCCAGATACGCCTCCGGCATTCTATTAGCGCTTGGCCTGTTGGTGGTAGTTACCGGGGCTTTGTGGAAGAAGGTCGAAAACAAAAAGGAACTGGCCGTGACGCAGATTATCGCCAGTACGCTGATTGTGGCCGTATCCATTTTTATATTGTTCTGGGGATACTCATTTGATTTTATCGTAGCTATCAAGGGCGGCCCGGTATTGGATATGGGCCAGGCCAGGGCTTTAACTTTATTCACCGGCGTCCTGGGAATGGCAAGTTTGTCTGTGGGCGTCATCCAACTCGGAAAATCAAGAAAGCCACACACTGTCTTACTTAAGGAGTCTCATGGAACTTAAAACCACCTACTTTGAAAAGCCCGGCGGCGCGGAAAACACGGATAAGACTTTAGCCCTGGCGAAAGCCCGCGCTAAAGAGTTGGGTATCAAGACGGTCGTCGTCGCTTCCACCGTCGGAGGTACCGCCGTTAAGGCCATCGATGTCTTGAAAGGCTTAAAAGTTATTATAGTCACCCATGTCGCCGGCTTCGGGGAAGCCAATACCCAGGAGTTCACCGACGCCAACCGCCAGATATTTGAGGGCAAAGGCGGCATCGTCCTGACCGCCGCCCACGCCTTCGGCGGTATCCAACGAGCTCTAGGTGCACCTACCGGCGGTCCCCCCGCCCCTTCCTCCGCCATCGGCGACGTCGTTGCCATGACTTTAAGGATGTTCGGCCAGGGCATGAAGGTGGCCTGCGAGATCGCCGCCATGGCCGCCGACGCCGGCCTCGTCCGCACCGATGAAGAGATTATCTCCATCGGCGGCACCGGCCGCGGCGCGGACACCGCCGTGGTCGTCCAGCCCGCCTGTACCCACCGCTTCTTCGGCCTCAAGGTCAGGGAGATCATCTGCAAGCCGCGTCTCTAAATAGTTGTTTTGGTTATTATGAATTTTGGGGTTGGTCTTCTCTCCCCTTGTGGGAGAGAATTTGATAGCCACGGATGTAGTCGATGGAGTGAGGGGTAATTCACCCTCAAGAAATTTTATACCGAAATGCATCACACCCTCAAGCTCTATAGCGGCAACCGGCGGTTCGTCCTGCGGCTTTACATGCTCTTCGCCGGTCTTACCCGCGTTCCCTTGGCGGGCAGGCTCGTCCGGCGCCTGGCTAACGCCTACGGGCGCTCTATGCACCGCGCCTACCTGCTGACCCCCGAGGAGGCGTTGGAACTGGTGAACGTCGCTAACGGTGTAGCGCTGGGCGTCTGCGACTGCCGTCGCACATTCAAAAACTGCGACCATCCCCTTAACGCCGAGATTCTGCTCGGACCCACGCGCCACCTCATTCTGCACGTTATCGATAAAGACTCGCGGGAGATCACCCGTGAAGAGGCGGCGGAGGTCCTGCGCGCCAATAATCGCCGCGGATTGATATTCACTATCATCAAATGCCGCGGGGATTTCTACGCGATTTGCTCCTGCTGCTCCTGCTGCTGCGTGCCCCTGCGTCTCTCGAAAAAGTACGGCATCGGCGAGGCGCTCGTCAGGCACAAAGATATTGTGAAAGAGTTCCGTGAATTTCAGTCAGGCTATAAAGATACGGACTAGACCATCAAGCCAATATTCAACATTCTCTTATTTTAGTTCTGTTTGTATTTGGTTGCCGGGTTAAAACCTCACCCCTGCCCCTCTCCAGCCTGGAGTATCGAATAATCCATGAAATTTCTTGGCTGGAGAGGGGAGTGAAGAAGAGAGGGGGCAAAGCCCCCTCTCAAATTCTTTCCCCCTCTCAAACACGGGGATACTCGAAGCTAACAATTGATACTGTTTGAGAGGGGACTAAGGGGGTGAGACTTCAAAATCAACCACAAGCAACGTAAACTTTTTGGAGAGGGCACAGGTACTCTAGATCAGCAAATGGGGTGAGGGTCGTTCTAGCCTAAAAAGCCCCTGACCGTCGAGGAGAACTCCGCCAGCGCATCGCGGTGGACGTTATGCCCCTTGTGCTCGAATACCTTCACCCGGCAGTCGGGAATCGCCTTCCCCGCCTGGTAGGCATGCTTCACCGGCACTATCGGATCTCTCGCCCCCCACACCACCAGTGTCGGCATCGCCACCTCGGCCAGCCTGTCCTTCAGCACCAGCGACTGCTGTCGGAACGTGGAGATGTTGCCTCCCACCGTCATGCTGGCCGGGGACAGCGGCATGATGAACTCGGCCGGGTTGAGCCGCTCGGCCAGCCACTTGATGCCTTGGAGTATCGAGAGGGTCAGGGTGCCCAGCGACCTCAGTATCGCGTGGATCGATAGCAGCCTTACCCAGAAAGCGATTTCCCTTCCCAGGCACAGGCTGCTCACCAGCACCAGCTTCTTGATGTTCTGCGGCGCTTTGAGCGCGTAATCCAGCGCCACCCCGCCTCCCATCGAATGCCCTACCAGGTAAAACCGCTCCAGCCCCAGGCTCCCGGCGAAGCTCCCGATGAAGTCCGATAGCTCCGGTATATAATAGTCACCGGCCAGCGCCTGACTGCCCCCGTAGCCGGGCAGGTCCGGCGCGTAGACCGTGTATTTCCCGGCCAGCTCCTCGATGTTACTCATCCAGGTGCGGGCGTCGCCGCCCCCGCCGTGTATCACCACCAGCGGCTCGCCCTGGCCGCCCGTGTAGTAATGCGCGTCGAGCCCGTTGACTTTAATGGTCTTGCCCTGTATCGTTTTCATTCTTCACCTTATTCTTCAAACGCAAACCGTCTCTTTATCATATTGGCCGCTTGATACAATTGCCTCTCATTAACCGTTTGAGACCCTACAGAAAGGTCACAGAATTTACCCGCACTATATACAACGACTAAAGGTAATGTGGAGATACCTCACTCGACTTGATTGTAACACCCGCTTATGTTAAGCAAAACGATGCCGCCCCTTACTTTAGGGGCATGGCGCCCGGTATTTTCGTAACCCCGTTACCATTTTATTAGTGAAATGCTAAGAAATTGTTTGCGAAAAAAGGGTACTGTTTGCATTTGGTTGCTAAGTGAAAACCTCACCCCTGCCCCTCTCCAGCTGATGCATTGAATAGTCCATTAATATTCTCGGCTGGAGAGGGGAGTAAAAGAGAGAGGGGGCAAAGCCCCCTCTCAAATTCTCTCCCCCTTTCAA
>JBFYTX010000101.1:0-19009 GCA_041300345.1 Dehalococcoidales bacterium
GTGCTCTTCCGATCTAGGACAGCGCCAGGCGCCACGATGTGCCCATCAGCTTCGCCGGTCATGTCGGCGACGGTAATTTTCATCCGGTCGTCCTGACCGATAACCGCGATAAGGAGCATTACACCCGCGCCCTGGCCTGCGTCGATGAGGTTATTGAGATCGCCCTTCGGCTCGGCGGCGTGCTTTCCGGCGAGCACGGCATCGGCCTGGAAAAGCAGCGCTTCCTGAAGAAGGCCATGGACCCCGTCGCCATCGAGGTCATGAGGAAGATCAAGGATGTCCTCGACCCCCGCCATATCCTTAACCCCGGCAAGATCTGGGAAGACGCCGAACCATGAAAACCGAATGCCCCCTTTGTCATTCTGAGCGTAGCGAAGAATCTGGAGGCGGGGTGGTTAAATTACATGAAGACTAGCCCCGCTTTCACCCGGGTTGAAAAATTCCGGGCCGAGCTCGACCGCTGTACCAAGTGCGGCTTCTGCATGTCCGCCTGTCCCGTTTACCGCGAGGAGCGCGTCGAGTCCTCGGTGGCCCGCGGCAAGGTCATGCTCGTCCGCGCCCTGCTGGACTCCGGCCTCGCCCTTACCGACGACATGGCGGAGCAGCTTAATCGCTGCACCCTATGCCGGACCTGCGCCGCGAATTGCCCCGCCGCCGCCGATGTCCCCGCCATCGTGGCCGCCGCCCGCGCCGACAAGGTCGCTGAGAAGGGCGTGCCTTTCCCTTATAATCTTGTTTTCCGCTGGCTTTTGCCCCGCCGCCGCCTCTTCGGATGGACGGTGCGTTTCGTCTCGTGGTTCCAGGGTATCTTCCTCCCTAAGACTGAAGGCACGGTGCGCCACCTCTCCTTTTTCCTCTCCGCCCTCGGCAAGGGCCGCCATATCCCGCAGATCGCCCCGCGCTTCCTGCGCCAGTCCGTCCCGGAGGTAAACCCACCTCTGGCCGGCATCGCTGTAAAATACACTGTTGGCTACTTCACCGGCTGCATGACCGACTTCGTCTTTCCGGAATTAGGTAAGAAGATCATTGCCTTTCTCACGAAGAACGGTGTCGAGGTGCATGTCCCGCGCGCCCAGGGCTGCTGCGGCGCCCCGGTCTTTTTAGGCGCCGGCGATTTTAAGATCGGCCGCCGCTTCGCCGATGCCAACGTGAAGGCTTTTAAAGACGTTGAGTATATCGTTACCGACTGCGCTACCTGTGCCTCAGCCATGAAAGACTACGTTAAGTTTTTGGCGGATACCGACGTGAGAAAGAAGGCCTATCAAGAGTTCGCAACTAAGATAAAAGACATTACCGAGTTCCTGGTGGATATTTTAAAGCTGCCTGCCTCCGCCTATCGCGCCGCCGATGAGTTCAAAGGCAAGACGGTGACCTGGCACGAGCCTTGCCACCTGGGGCGCTACCTGGGCGTTAAAGAACAGCCGCGTTTTATTTTAAAGTCTTTAATAGATATCAATTACGTAGAGATGCCCGGCGCTGATGTCTGCTGCGGCATGGCCGGCACTTTCAGCATCTATTTTTACGAGCTGTCTCAGAAGATTGCCGCCCGTAAGGTCGATTCTATCCTGTCTACGGGCGCGGACGTTGTTGTTACAGATTGCCCCGGTTGTGAAATACAGCTTATTGATAGCCTTACCCGGCGCGGCCAGCCGGTCCAGGTCAGGCATATCATGGAGCTATTAGGATAGAAACGGCTTCTGCTCATCATCAACCCTGTTGACACCGCCGGGAATCTTGTGTTATTTTTCTAATTGAAAATCGTTTTCATCTGGCAGGACAAAATGGTCTATACGGAAAAGCGTATTGAGCAGGAGCTGAGACGGCACGGTCATAAGATCACCCCGCAGCGCCGGACGGTGATCGATGCCATCATGCGGAGCCACGAGCACCTGACACCGGCCGCGATACATAAGAGAGTAAAAAGCGAGCACCCCGGCATTGGCCTGGTGACGATCTATCGCACCCTCGGAATGCTGGCCGGCCTCGGGCTTATCTGCGAAACACACGCCGGGGGAAGCTGCCGCAGCTACCTCATGCGGCGGCCGGCTGAACACCACCATCACCTCATCTGCTCCGGCTGCGGTAAAGTGGTAGATTTCATGGGCTGTGACCTCGCCGGACTGGAACGGCGGCTGGCGAAAGAAACCAGCTTCAAGATCAACGGGCATCTCCTGGAGTTCCTCGGCCAGTGCCGGAAATGCAGCCTCGCCGCCGGCGGACAAAAAGCGCTAAGCGAATGAGGTATAACTTATGGCGGTGAATGCCTGGGGATACAGTATTGCCAGCGTAATAGTAGTAAGCGTGATATCCTTGATCGGTATCGCGGCGCTGCTGTTGCACAAAGACACAAAAAAAATAACTTTCCTGCTGGTAAGTTTCGCGGTCGGCGGCCTGTTCGGCGATGCCTTTATTCACCTTTTACCGGAATCATTCGGTGAGATCGGTAGCAACCTCGCCGCGTCGTTATGGGTTCTGCTGGGAATTATGCTATTTTTCGTGCTGGAGAAGTTTCTCCGCTGGAGGCACTGTCACCTTTCGGAAGATGAAGAGCATATCCATCCTGTAGTGACCATGAACCTGGTGGGCGATGCGGTTCATAACCTGATCGACGGGATGGTTATCGGCGCTTCATATCTGGTGAGTGTTCCGCTGGGGCTTACCACCACGCTGGCCATTGTTCTCCATGAGATACCGCAGGAAATGGGGGATTTTGGTATTCTTGTTCATGGCGGTCTGTCGGTAAAAAAGGCGCTGGGATTTAACCTGCTATCCGCTATTACTGCGATTATCGGCGCGATACTCTCACTTGCCATCGGTCCTCATGTACAGGGCTATACCATCGCTCTGGTACCCATCACCGCCGGCGGTTTCATTTACATCGCGGGGAGCGATTTGCTGCCGGAGTTACAGCATGATGTTAAGGTGGGGAGATCTCTTTTGCAGTTCGCCTTGATATTGTTCGGCATCGGGATCATGGCCGCGTTGGTCCTTATCGAATAGTCGGAACGTCTTCCTCTTCAGCGATATCGTCTTTCCGCTGCTCTGGACGGGTAAAGAGACCGCCCACGAACACGCCCATTAGCCCGGCCGCGCCGTGATGCTATCTTCCGCAAGTCTAAAAAATGAATTTGTTATATAATATTTAAATATGATGGAAGCATGGCACCGGGCCGGCGCGGAAAAAGCCCTCCAGACGCTGGAGTCGGGCCACGCCGGGCTGGCGGAAACCGAAGCCGCCGCGCGGCTCCTCAAGCACGGCTATAACATCTTAAAGGGCAAGAAAAAGACCCCTTGGCCGCTGGTTTTTCTCCAGCAGTTCCTCAGTCCGCTGATCTACGTGCTGCTGGCGGCGGCGATTGTCTCGATGATCGCCGGGCACTTTATCGACGCCTGGGTAGTAGTCGGCGTGCTGCTGCTCAACGCTACTATCGGCTTCATGCAGGAGACGCGCGCCGAGAAGGCCATGGAAGCCCTTATCCGCATGACGGCACCGCAGGCGCGGGTCAAGCGGGGCGGCAGCGTCAAGATGGTGCCCGCCCGGGATATCGTCCCCGGCGACGTGCTCCTGCTGGAAACCGGCGATAAGATAGCGGCAGACGCCCGGCTGATTGAAGAGTCGAATTTCAAAGTCAATGAGGCTACCCTCACCGGCGAATCGATGCCCGTGGACAAGCACACCCGCACTCTCACCGGCGAGCTGCCATTAGCCGAGCAGAAAAACATGGTGTTCATGGGGACGGTCGTTAGCTACGGCCGGGCTACGGCGGTAGTCGTCAGGACCGGCATGCAGACGGAGATGGGTAAGATCGCCAGCGGCATCCAGGAAACCAGGCAGGAAAAGACGCCTTTACAGCAGAGCATCGGTAAGTTGAGCCGCTATCTCATCTTTGTCTTTCTGGGCATGTGCGCCCTGCTGGTCGTCGTGGGGCTGATCAAGGGCATGGCCTGGCTCGAGGTGTTCCTGCTGGCCGTGGCGGCAGCCGTCTCGGCGATACCGGAAGGCCTGCCGGCGGTCGTGACCGTGGTGCTGGCCGTGGGCATGAGGCGCATGGCCCACCGCCATGCCATTATCCGCAAGCTGGTGGCGGTGGAAACGCTGGGCTCGGCCACGGTGATTTGCACCGATAAGACCGGTACGTTGACCATGAACCAGATGACCGTGCGGCGGATCTATACGGGCGGCCAGTGGGTGGAGGTCACCGGCGAAGGCTATCATCCCGAAGGCGAGTTCCGCCGCGATGGCGGCAAAATAGAGCCCGCCGCGATGCCGGAACTCGACCTCCAATTACGCATCGGGGCCCTCTGCAACGACGCGGTGCTGTCCGCCGAGGGCGGCCGTAGTTATAGCATTTTAGGCGACCCTACCGAGGGGGCGCTGATAGTAGCGGCGATAAAGGCCGGAATGGACCCGGAGAAGCTGCAAAAGACCTACCCCCGCCTCGACGAGATTCCCTTCCAGAGCGAGAAGCTCTACATGGCCACCCTGCATCCCCGCGAAGGGGGGAGGGTCGCCTACGTAAAGGGGGCTCCGGAAAAGCTCCTGGCCCTCAGCAAGTACCAGCTGCGGGGTAAGGAAAAAGTGCCGCTCGGGGAAGCCGACCGGCAGGCCATTATTAAAGCCAACGACGCCATGGCCGCCGACGCCATGCGGGTCATCGCTACCGGCTACGCCGAACTGCCGGCCGACTTTAAAAACTTGAAGGAAGAGCACTTCCGGGGCAACCTGGTGCTGGCGGGACTGAACGGCATGGCCGACCCGCCGCGGGAAGAGGCCAGGGAGTCCATCCGCCTCTGCGGGGAGGCGGGCATCAAGGTCATTATGATCACCGGCGATAATAAAATTACGGCGGAGTCCATCGCGCGGGAGCTGGCCCTGCCGCCAGGGAAATCTATGACGGGGAAAGAGCTCAACGAGATTGACGACACCGCGCTGGCGAGCCAGGTGGAGGGTATCTCCGTCTTCGCGCGCATCGAGCCGATTCAGAAGCTGAGGATCGTGAACGCTTTAAAAAGCCGCGGCCACGTGGTCGCCATGACCGGCGACGGCGTTAACGACGCCCCGGCCCTGAAAGCGGCCAACATCGGTATCGCTATGGGCATCACCGGCACGGACGTTGCCAAAGAAGCCAGCGACATGACCCTGGCCGACGACAATTTCGCGTCCGTGGTGGCCGCCGTCGACGAAGGCCGGGTCATCTTTAACCGGCTCAGGAACGTTATTTTCTTCCTTTTAAGCACCAACATCGGAGAGTTGCTGGCGCTCCTGCTCGGTATATTGTTCATCGGCAAAGCGCCCCTGCTGGCAGTGCAGATCATCTGGAACAACCTCGTCACGGACACCGCGGTGGCCGTCCCCCTGGGGCTGGAACCCAGGATTGGCGACGAGCTCAAACAGCCGCCGCGCCATCCCTCGGTGGGTATTCTCTTTCCGGGGATGCTGCTGCGCGTCTTTTTTATGTCGGTCATGATGGGCGTCGGCGCCTTCCTGGTCTTTAACTGGGCCCAGGCGAGGTTCAGCATCGAAGAAGCGCGGACCATCACCTTCTGTACTTTAGTCACCTTCGAGTGGTTCCGCGCCTTCAACGCCCGCGCCGACGAGCGCACCGTGTTCAAGCTGGGGCTACTCAAGAACCGCTGGCTGGTGGGCTCGGTGGCGCTGGCGGTATTGCTGCAGATCGCGGTGGTCTATTTGCCCTTCCTCCAGCAGGCCTTTCATACCGTGCCCCTGAGCGCGGACAAGTGGGGAATCATTATAGCATCCGGCGCAAGTCCCTTCATCATCGAGGAGACCCGTAAAGCGCTCTTCCCCAGGCTGTTTAGCTCCGGCAAGTGGCAGCCGGTCAAATACAAATGGCTGCAAAGAGTAACGGGAAAAATTAACGGCCGCTGAATTACGAGAGAGAAGATAAGTGACCGAAGCCCTCTGGAACAAGGAGAAATTGTGCCGGCTGGTGCGGGAAAAGCTCGCCGGTAGGCTGTTTATCGTCGTCTCCAACCGCGAGCCTTACGTTCACAGCTTTTCCGGCGATCAATTAGCCTGGCAGACGACCGTCGGCGGGCTGACCGAGGCGCTCGACCCCGTGCTGCGCGCCTCCGGAGGCACCTGGGTGGCTCAGGGCGCCGGTAGTGCCGACCGGCGGGCGGTCGATGCCCGCGACCGGGTGGCTGTGCCGCCGGATGAGCCGGAATACACGCTGCGGCGGGTCTGGTTGGCGGAGGAGGATATCAACGGCTACTACTACGGCTTCGCCAACCGCGGCCTCTGGCCGCTGTGCCATGACGCCGGCGTCGAGCCGGAGTTCAGAGAGGCGGACTGGCTGGCCTATCAAAAGGTCAACCGTATTTTCGCCGATGCCGTCCTCCAGGAAACCGGCGGCCGTAAAGCGATTGTATTTGTGCAGGACTATCACCTCGCCCTTTTACCCCGCTATCTCAAAGAGCTTGGTCCTGAGCTAACGGTCGGGCAGTTCTGGCACATCCCCTGGCCGCCTTGTGAAACACTGCATAAATGCCCCTGGTATGAAGAGATCGTTAAAGGATTGCTCGGCAACGATTTGCTCGGCTTTCACCTGCCGTCCTTTGGCGCGAATTTTGTGGAGTCGGCGAAGCATTTCTCACCCTGTGAGACCCGCGTCGAGGCTTTCCCCATCAGCGTCGATTTCGACCTCATTTCCAGGGAGGCCGCGACGGCGGCGGTGGCGAAGGAGATGGAAAGTTTGTGCCGCGAATACGACCTGGCCGGGAAGATCGTCGGCCTGGGCATGGACCGGCTGGACTATACCAAGGGCATCCCGGAGCGGCTCCGCGCGCTGGACAGGTTCCTGGCGGACAATCCCGGTTACCGCGGCCTCGTCGTCTATATCTTGGCCGGTATGCCGAGCCGGACCGGGATCGGCGCCTACGGAGATCTGGCGGAAACAGTTGATAAAATAATCGAAAATATCAACGCCAGGTATGGCACGGCTTCATATCGGCCGGTGATACCGTTAATGCGGCAGCTGACACCGGTGACGCTCAACGCCCTGCGCCGCCTCGCCCGCTTCTGCGTGGTCAGCTCGCTCCACGACGGCATGAACCTGGTGTCTAAAGAGTACGTCGCCGCGCGGTCCGACGGCGACGGCGTTCTGATCCTGAGCAAGTTCACCGGGGCGGCGGCGGAGCTGCCAGATTCTTTACTGATTGATCCTTACAATATCACTGAATTTGCCGCGACCATCAAGCAGGCCATTGAGATGCCGGAAGCGGAAAGGCGGCGCCGCATGGCCGCCATGCGTAAGGTCGTCGCCGCCAGCAATATCTACCACTGGGGGGCTTCGATCATCTCCCGCCTTGCTGCGATAGGGGAGGGAAAATGAGGCATCTGTTCCGGTCATGGCCGGAGTTCATTAAGGACTACCGGGCGGCGGAGCGTTTGCTGTTTCTGGCCGACTACGACGGCACACTGGCGGTCATTGTGGGTCGGCCCGAGGACGCCAGATTATCGCCCGGCGCTAGGGAGAAGCTGAAAATCCTGGCCGGGAAACCGCGGACCAGCGCGGGCGTTATCAGCGGACGTTCCTTAAAAGAACTAAGGTCGATGGTGGGCGTCGATGGCATCTACTATTCGGGCAATCACGGGCTGGAAATAGAGGGTCCCGGCTTGAGCTACATCCACCCGCAGGCGCAGGCCGTCCGCCCGCTGATGAAAGACCTGGCGGCGCGGCTCGAGCAGGCGCTGGACGGTATCAAAGGCATTATCGTCCAGGATAAAGACCTGAGCCTGAGCGTGCATTACCGGCTGGCGAGGCCTGAAGACGAGGGCGCCGTAGCCGGCGTCGTGAGGCGGGTCACCGCGCCGCACGTCGTAAAGGGGGAGATCAGGGTCTTTCCCATGAAGAAGATATGGGAAGTCCGGCCGCCCCTGGACTGGGACAAGGGCAAAGCGATTGAGTTTATCGGTGCAACAATCAAGGCTGACCTCAACCTCTCGCGCTTGCTGACCGTTTACCTCGGCGACGACGCTACCGATGAAGACGCTTTCAGGGTGTTGCGCCGTCCGGAGGGGTGGGGCGTCTACGTCGGCGGGGAGAATAAAGAGTCGGCCGCCGGCTATTACCTGGACTCCCCGGGAGAAGTCGAAGAGCTGATGGGAAGGTTGATCAAGCTCTAGCGGGGACCGGGAAGCTCCGTCTAAGCCTTCGCCCTGGCGCGTTTGGCTTTATGCCTGATAGTCTCGCCGCTTTTCAGCCTGTAGAGCGGCAGGTCATTGCCGGTAACACCCTCGAAGATAATACAATTACGACCTATTCTGAATTTAGAGGGAATCGCCGCCCGTTTCCCGATGACGGTTAGCCCGCTGCTAAGGATCTCGGGATGCAGGCGGTTGGGGCTGTGGTCTTCACCGAACCCGACGAAACTGTCTGACCCGACGGTGATCAGCTTATCGAGGATACAGCGGTCAACGACGCTGTGTCTTCCGATAGCGGTTTTTTCCATGATGATGGAGTCTTTTATTACCGCCCCCTCGGCTATCTGTACCCCCGGCGCGAGGACGGAATGCTCGACTTGCCCATCGATGATGCACCCGCCGGAAATCAGGCAGTTGGTGACGCTGGCGTTATCACCGAATTTCACCGGAGCCCATTCGCCTTCCCGCGTGTGGATCGGCCAGCGGTCATCCCCGAGAATCGATGGTTCGATCGTTAGCATATCCATATTGGATTGCCAGTAGCTTTCCACTGTCCCGATATCCCGCCAGTAACCTTTGAAAACATAGGCGAAAATGCGATTTTTCTTCACCATCTTGGGAAAGATGTTCCTGCCGAAGTCGTGCCCCTCTCTTGCCTCTAACCAGCGCTGGAGGGTCTTCATATTAAAGATGTAAACACCCATGGAAACCAGGTTGCCCGGCGGTTCCTTTATCTTTTCCCTGAAATGGGTTACCTGGCCGTTTTCGTTGATGACCACCGTGCCGAACCGGTATAGCTCTTTTTCCGGCATGGGAGTAACCGCCAGGGTAGCGTCTGCCTGTTTTTCCCGGTGGAAGGCCAGCATCTGGGCAAAATCCATCTTGTAAATATGGTCGCCGCTGAGAATGAGGACATCGCTGCACTTTTCTCTGGTGATGTGATTCAGGTTCTGGTAAACGGCATCGGCGGTGCCTTTATACCAATCGCGCTCGCCGCCGCGCGTAAGATAGGGCTGTAAAAGCCTGATGTTTCTGTCCGGCACGGCCAATCCCCAGGGCGTGCCGATGCCGATATGCTCGGTTAAGGACACCGGCTGGTACTGGGTCAGGACGATGATGTTATGCAACCCCGAGTTAACGCAGTTGCTGAGCGCAAAATCGATAATCCGGTATTTACCGGCAAAGGGGACGGCCGGCTTGGCACGTTCTTGAGACAGGATATTCAGGCGCTCCCCTGAACCCCCCGCCAGTATCACGGCCAGTAAATTTTGCATCGGTACATCCTCGAAGCTCCGGCCACGCCCGCCGATCACGGAATTGACCGGATTATTTCGGCTTAATTATGTTACCCTCATTGCTGTCAGATGTCAACCGGAAAGGAGCCTGTTGTTACGGAAAGATTTTCGTTGACGGGTTTGGGTATAATATACTTAAATCATAGAGAGAAAGAGTGACCGAAATGTACTACTTCGCCTACGCGGGTAATTTGAGTAAACAGCGGATGAAGTCGCGCTGCCCGGACGCCCAGCCCAAATTCACGGCGACCCTGCCCAACTACAAGCTGGTCTTTACCGGCTGGTCGCGGGAATGGCGCGGCGGTAAAGCGACCATCAAATCTTTCCGCGGGGAAAAGGTGCGGGGCGGCATCTACGAGGTAGGCGATGCCTGCCTGAGGCAGCTCGATAAACTCGAGGCCGGCTATACGAGGTTCAACGTGACCGTCTACGACGAAGACAACCAGCCGCACCAGGCGGTGACCTTTGTTAAGGCCGGCCAGCTGGAAGAGTCGCTGCCCTCGAAAGAATATGGCGAGGTCATCCGGCAGGGCTACCGCGACTGGGGTATTGCCTGACCGGCGGCGTTCAAAAAGTGGACGATATTGCCGGATTTCCCCCTCACAAAATCCTCACAATTTTAAAATGGTATCTCTAACCGATTGTGTGTCAAATGTCGAACTTGATATAATATATATTATTTGCGCGATACAGGCGATTCGTCCGGAGTCGAGTAATGAAGGGAGACTTATATGGCTTCCCGCAGGTATAACATCAAGGACATTTCCCTGGCGGCGAAGGGGCGGCAGCGCATCGACTGGGCTTTCCGGGAGATGCCGGTCCTGGGATTGATCCGGAAGCGCTTTGCTAGAGAAAAGCCGCTCGCCGGTATATCCTTCGCCGGCTGCGCCCATATCACCACCGAGACGGCCAATCTGGCGATTACCCTTAAAGCCGGCGGGGCTAAAGTCACCCTGACTGCTTCCAACCCGCTCTCCACCGACGACTCCGTAACCGCGGCGCTGGTCAAAGAACACGGCATGTCCGTCTACGCCGTTAAGGGTGAGAGCGTGGCCGTCTACAATAAAAGTCTCCTCGATGCGCTCGAAGCCAGGCCGCAGCTGATCATGGACGACGGCGGCGATCTCATCAGCGCCGTCCTGACGAAACGACCGGAACTGGCGAAAAATGTCATCGGGGCGGCGGAGGAGACCACCACCGGCGTGATACGTTTGCAGAACATGGAACGCGAAGGCGTGCTCCGGTTCCCCATCTTCGCCGTGAACTCCGCGGACACCAAGCATTTATTCGATAATAGATACGGCACCGGCCAGAGCACCATCGACGGCATTACCAGGGCGACCAATATCCTCTGGGCCGGGAAAAAAGTGGTCGTCTGCGGCTACGGCTGGACGGGCAGAGGCATCGCCATGAGGGCCCGCGGCATGGGCGCCCGCGTCATCGTCATCGAAGTTGAGCCGGTCAGGGCATTAGAGGCCGTCATGGAAGGCTACGAGGTCATGCCCCTTCTCGAGGCGGCAAAAATAGGCGACATCTTTATCACCGTCACCGGCGATAAGAAGGTCATCGATAAGCATCACTTGGCGGTCATGAAAGACGGCGCCATCATGGCCAATAGCGGCCACTTCGACGTCGAGATCGATATCCCGTCGCTCGAAGCCCTCAGCAGGAGCAAGCGCCGCATCCGGGAATCCGTCGATGAGTATACCCTTAAAGACGGGCGTTCCTTATACCTGCTGGGAGAAGGCCGCCTGATCAACCTGGCGGCGGCGGAAGGGCACCCGGCCAGCGTCATGGACATGAGCTTCGCCAACCAGGCGCTTTGCGCCGAGTACATGGTGAAGCACCGGGGCAAGCTGGCGATAAAAGTGAACCCGGTGCCGGAGGAGATCGATAAAGAGGTCGCCCGCCTGAAGCTGAAAGCCATGGGCGTGGCGATAGACAAGCTGACCGCGGAGCAGAAAAAGTATTTAAGCAGCTGGCAGGAAGGGACCTGATATTGTCATTGCGAGTCCCGAAGCAATCTGGGCGTGGCAGTCCCGCTCATCGGCGCTAGAGATTGCTACGCTTCGCACGTAATGACAGACTAATAAACGGAGGAAAGAAATGCCCGATAACTTCGCGTCTTCGCCAAGATATCTGCTGACCTCGGAATCGGTGACCGAGGGGCACCCGGACAAGATCTGCGACCAGGTGGCGGATGCTATTCTGGATGCCATCATGGCCAAAGACCCCAACGGCCGCGTGGCCTGCGAGGTGGCCACCACCACCGGACTGGTCATCGTCCTGGGGGAGATCACCACCGACACCTATATCGAGGTGCCGCAGATCGTTAAAGATGTCGTCCGGGACATCGGCTATACCCGGCCGGAGTACGGCTTCGACTACCAGTCCATGGGCGTGATGGTCTCCATTAAACCGCAGTCGGCCGATATCGACCTCGGTGTGAGTAAATCGCTGGAAGCTAAAGAAAGCACCGGCGTCAGCCACCTCGACGAGATAGGGGCGGGCGACCAGGGCATGATGGTCGGCTATGCCTGCAACGAGACGCCGGAGATGATGCCCCTGACTATTTCTTTAGCACACAAGCTGTGCCGCCGGCTGGCCGGGGTCAGGAAAGAGGGGCTTTTGAAATACCTCCGCCCCGACGGTAAGAGCCAAGTGACGGTGGAATATCATAACGGCGTCCCCAGGCGCGTCGATAACGTGGTCATCGGGGCGCAGCACGACCCGGACGTCACCCATGCGCAGATCGAGAAGGACATTATCAAACATGTAATTAAAGAGGTGGTTCCGGCCAAATATATCGATAAGGATACGAAGTATTACGTCAACGCCACCGGCCGCTTCGTCATCGGCGGGCCGGTCTCCGATACCGGCTGCACCGGGCGCAAGATCATCGTGGACACCTACGGTGGCATCGCCCGGCACGGCGGCGGCTCTTTCTCCGGCAAAGACCCCACGAAGGTCGACCGCTCGGCGTCGTACATGGCGCGGTACATCGCCAAGAACATTGTGGCGGCGGGCCTCGCCGACCGACTGGAAATACAGGTGGCCTACGTTATCGGCAAGGCCCACCCGCTCTCGGTATCCATCGAATGCTTCGGTACCAACAAGGTGGATAATAAGACTATCATGGACCTGATCAATAAGCACTTCGACCTGCGTCCCGGGGCGATTATCCAGGCTTTAGATTTGCGCCGCCCCATCTACCGCCAGACCGCTGCCTACGGGCACTTCGGCCGCACGGATTTGGACCTGCCCTGGGAAAAGACGGACAAGGCAAAGATATTGAGGAAAGAGGGAATGGGGAAGTAGGGCTGGGAAAGTAGGGTAGTCTTAGAGGGGCGCTTACGCCCCTCTTTTTTCCCCGCTCGTAGCATCCTTTTCCTTTTTCGTTGTATAATTTACCCAAATGCCGGGGCAGGGCGTCTAAAGAGGGGCGCAGCCCCTCTTCTATATCTTCCCCTTCCCCTTGAGGGGAAGGGGATAAAGGGGATAGGGTGAAAAATAACCCCATCAAGTTCGGCACCGACGGCTGGCGGGCGATCATCGCCGAGGATTTCACCTTTGAGAACGTCCGCTATTGCGCCCAGGGCGTGGCCGATTACCTTAAAAAAGCCGGACTGGCCGGCCGCGGCCTGGTCATCGGGTACGATACCCGTTTCGCTTCGGAAGACTTCGCCGCCGCCGCCGCGGAGGTCGTTGCCGCCAACGGCGTTAAAGTCTACCTGGCCCCTGAACCCGCCCCTACCCCCGTCGTCAGCTACGGCGTCCTGGCGCAAAAAGCCGGCGGCGCTATCATCATCACTGCCAGCCATAATCCCGGCATCTGGAACGGCTTTAAATACAAGGACGACCGCGGCTCCAGCGCCTCTGACGCCATAACCTCGCAAATCGTCGGGTTCATTTCCCGGTCTTACGATGACGGTAAAGTCAACCGTCTGCCTCTGGCCGAAGCTAAAAGGCAGGGGCTGGTCGCCGTTACCGACCTCGATCCCGCATATTTTACACAGATCACGCGGCTCATCGACCTCGAACCACTGAAGAAAGCCGGGCTCAAGCTGGTCATCGACCCCATGTACGGCGCGGGCAGCGGCTACCTGGCGAAGCTGCTGGCGGGAGGCAAGACCAGCTTTATTGAGATAAACGCGGCAAGAAACCCCCTTTTCCCCGGCCTCCGGCCGGAGCCTATCGCTCCCAACCTCGACGGGCTAGCGGCGGCCGTTAAAGCGGAAAAAGCCAGCGTCGGACTGGCTACCGACGGCGACGCCGACCGCATGGGCGTTATCGACGAAAACGGCAATTTCATCACCCAGCTCCAGGTCTTCGCTTTGCTCTGCCTCTATCTGCTGGAAGTACGCGGCGAGCGCGGGCCCATCGTCAAAACGCTGACCACCACCAGTATGGCTTACCGCCTCGGCGAGCTGTTTAACGTGCCCGTGTATGAGACGGCGGTAGGGTTCAAGTACGTGGCCCCGTTGATGATGGAGAAGGACGCGTTGATCGGGGGAGAGGAGAGCGGCGGTTACGGCTTCCGCGGGCACGTCGCTGAGCGCGACGGCATCCTGGCCAGCCTCTATTTCCTCGACCTCATGGTGCGGACCGGCAAAAGCCCGTCGCAGCTCATCGACTATCTCTATTCTAAAGTAGGGCCGCATTATTACAAGCGTGTTGACATAAAGTTCGAGGAGTCGGCGCGAAAGTCCGTCATCCAGCGCGTTAATCAGCCCGTCGGGACCATCGACGGGGTAAAAGTGGTCAAGCTCGATACTGCCGACGGCTTCCGGTTCATCCTGGCGGACAACACCTGGCTGCTGATTCGTTTCTCCGGTACCGAGCCCCTGCTCCGCGTTTACGCCGAGACCGACTCCCCGGAGAGGGCCGACCGGCTGCTTAAAATAGGGCGGGAGATAGCCGGGGTCTAGCAACCCTCTAGAGACAGGGGAAAGCTCGAAGGGGCATCAGCCCCTTCGAATAATATTCCCCCTTCCCTTTATCCCGAAGGGAAGGGGGTCAGGGGGATAGGTCACAATAAATCAAAGGGGGTGAGGCAGATGTCTAAAGTAAATCTCGACGACCCGGCTGTCTATAAAAAATACGACCCTGAAGGCATGATAGAGCGCATCAAAGAGCTCCCCGCACAGTGTAAACAGGCCTGGCAAGCCGCCATGGACTTTAACCTGCCGCCTCATTATGCCAACGTCGACAAGGTGGTGATACTCGGTATGGGCGGGTCGGCCATCGGTGGCGACCTCGTCCGGAGTCTGGCGCAGTCGGAGCTCAAGGTGCCGGTCATCGTCCACCGCGACTACGCCCTGCCGCCGTTCGTGGATGTGCGGACGCTGGTGATCGCCTCCAGCTATTCCGGCAATACCGAGGAGACGCTTTCGGCCTTTGAGGCGGCGCTGGCGGCCGGCTATAAAAAGCTGGTCATGACTACCGGCGGCCGGTTACAGGAGATGGCCAAAGCCGAAAACATCCCCGTTTTCAAGATCGACTATCAGTCACAGCCGCGCGCCGCCCTCGGCTTTAGCTTTCTCCCCGCCCTGTGCTTCATGCAGCGGCTCGGCTTTATCGGCGACAAAACCGCGGACGTTGCCGAGACGGTCCAGTTGCTGGAGCAGATGTCCTCACACCTCGACGAGAAATCGCCGGTGAAGCGCAATCCCGCCAAGCAGCTCGCCCAACGATTTTACGGTCGACTGCCGGTGATATTCGGCGCCGGCATTACCGCGGAGGTGGCCCACCGCTGGAAGACACAGATCAACGAAAACTCCAACGCCTGGTCTTTTTACGAGGTCTTCCCGGAACTTAACCATAACGCCACCGTGGGCTTTCCGCTGCCGAAAGAGATCGCCTCGAGGACCAGGGTGGTTTTTCTGAGGTCGCCGGACTTTACCGACCGGATCAAACTACGCTACGAGGTCACTGCCGAGCTTCTCAAGCAGGCCGGGGTGGCTTATGAGATGGTGGACAGTGAGGGAAAAAGCCCGCTGGCGCAGATGATGGGCCTTATTATGCTGGGCGACTTCGCCAGCTATTATCTGGCCATGCTGTATAAAGTCGACCCCACCCCCGCTAAGGCCATCAGCTATCTCAAGGATAGGCTGGCGAAGGGATAGACTACAGAAGTCTGAGTCCGTACTCCACCAGCTTTTTGGCCCTGGCCTTGCCATCCCCTACGTACTTGTCCAGCTCTTTCCAGAACCTCTGGCTGTGGTTGTGTACCCGCGTGTGGACTAGCTCGTGCAGGAGAACGTAGTCGGCAAGCTCCCGGGGCAAAGCCACCAGCTTGATGTTGAGGCTGATATTGCCCCTGGCGGAGCAGCTCCCCCACCTTGTCCGCTGGTCCCTGACCGACGCTTTACTGAAATTGAAACCGTAACGCTGCGCCAGCTCGTGGAGCCGGGCAATTATCTGCCGCCTGGCTTTGTTTTTATCGATGGAGAGAAACGCGTCGCTGAAGATCTTCTTTTGTTGTTCGTATTCCCTGACCCTGGCCAGGTGTTTCTTCAGCCAGAGCTTTTTGGCGCGGACGAATTGAACGGCCGACTCCATGGTGGCGCGTCTGGGGATGGCGACTCTTACGCCGCAGCCGGGACGGACGGTAATGAGGATGCGGCGGGCGCGGGCGCTGCGTTCGAACAATACCTGGCCGACCCCTTCAATGTGGATTATCTCAGAACCTGCCATCTAATTATATTGTAGCGGTTTTTGCAGGGGAGTAGAAAGAGAGTATTAAGTTACCTTACCCCTTACCCCCTCTCCGACCAGGTTCACCGTGGAAATGGTTACATCAATTGGTCGGAGCGGGGGATTAAGTTGAGAGGGGCTTCGCCCCTCTCGCTACGCACTCTCGTTTGGAGAAATGAACGCGATAAAGAGGGAGTTAGTAAGAGGGGCGTTAGCCCCTCTTTTGAATATCCTCCCCCTCTCAAACATGACTAAAATCTAATAGTACAAATAATTCTGTTTGAGAGGGGGACGAAGGGGGTGAGTATGCATCTTCCCCTTTAGAGGCACAAACAAAAGCGCCGGACTTCCGAACACATCGAAAAATCCGGCGCTTAGTTGCTCTAAAGCTAGAACTTTACCGCTTGGTGTACTGCGGCGCCTTGCGGGCCCGCTTGAGACCAGGCTTCTTCCGCTCCTTGGCGCGGGCGTCGCGCGTCAGCAGGCCGCTCTGCCGCAGCACCGGCTTGAACCGCTCATCGGCGCGGACCAAGGCGCGCGAGATACCGTGTGAAATGGCGGCGCTCTGCCCGGTGACCCCGCCCCCCAGCACTTTAATTACCGCGTTATACTTGCCTACCGTCTCCGTGGCCAGAAACGGCTGGTTGATAAGGCGCTGGTGCTCCAGGGAGGGGAAACGTTTTTCCAGCGGACTCCCGTCGATGATGATCGCCCCGTTCCCCGCCATCAGCTTTACCTGCGCTGTGGCCGTCTTGCGGCGGCCCGTCCCGTGAAAATAGCTCTGTTTATCCATATCTGACCGATCCTCTTATTCGGCTTTCTTCGCCTTTTTTGGTTTTTCTGTTTTCGGCTGCGGCATATTAGGATAGGCCGCGTCCGGGTACACATGGAGCTTACGGTACATCTGCGCGCCCAGACGGGTGTGGGGGAGCATCCCCTTGACGGCGTACTCGATGGCGCGCGTCGGGAACCGCTGCATCAGCTTCCCCAGCGTAATGCTCTTGAACCCGCCGGGGTAGTTGGAGTGCCGGTTATAGACTTTCTGCTCGGTCTTCTTGCCGGTTACGCGCACTTTGGCGGCATTGATCACCACCACGAAGTCGCCGGTGTCTTGGTTGGGCGTGTACATGGGCTTGTGTTTGCCCATGAGCAGGTTGGCAATCTGGATGGAAAGCCTGCCCAGGGTCTTATCGGCGGCGTCGATGATATGCCGCTGGCGCTTGATATCCGCCGGTCGGGCGGTATAGGTCTTCATGTTGCATCTCCCTCAAAGGTTACCGGATAGTTAACCCGCTCCAGGCATAAGCCGGCGGCGGGGGCGGTCGGCCCGGCAAGGCCCGGCTGCGCGGTGTCGACCATTTCCTCAAATTCCTCTATCGTTATCCTGCCCTGGCCCACTTTTATCAGGGCGCCGGCGGTGTTGCGCACCTGGTGCTGCAGGAAAGAGCTGGCCGCCATCGTGAAAATAATCATGTCGCCGTCTCTTGTCACGTCCGCTTTATAAACATCCCGCACGGTGCGCTTTTGCCTGGCCGTCTCCTCGCTGGCGACGAACGAAGCGAAGTCGTGCCGGCCGATGAGCGCCCTTGACGCGCGGTTCATCTCTTCAACATTAAGCTCGCCTTCTACCCGGCAGGCGTATTTGTGCCGCAGCGGCGAGCGCGTCGCGCTGTTTAAAATATAATACCGGTATTCCCGGCTGGTTGCTTTACGCCGCACATCGAAGTCATCTCCGGCGCGGTGCGCCTCTTTGACCGCGATGTCATCCGGCAGGAAATGGTTCAGCCCGTCGACGAACTCATGCGGCGACAGGGCAGCCGCGGTATCGAACGCGACCACCTGCCCGCGGGCGTGCACGCCGGCGTCGGTGCGGCTGGCCATCTTGATCCTTATCTTTTCTCCCGTTAACATTTTCAGCGCTTTCTCTATCTCCGCCTGGACGGTCGGCGCGTTCGCCTGGTACTGCGAGCCGTGATACTCCGTGCCGTCGTATTCCACCACTAAAATAATCCTGGCGCCCGAAGCCACATGCCCCTTTTCTCCCCCGTCTACTTCACCAGCTCCAGTTGGACCATCGCAGCGTTATCTCCCAGGCGCGGCGCCAGCTTGACGATGCGCGTGTAGCCGCCCGGCCTTTCTTTATAACGCGGCCCGAGCTCGGCGAATATCTTTTCCGTGACCTTGGTATCGGTAATAAAGGTCAGCGCCTGGCGGTAGGCGTGCAGGCCGCTTTTTTTACCCAGGGTAATCATCTTTTCGGCCATGCCCCGCACTTCCTTGGCCTTGGCCTCGGTAGTGACGATTTTCTCGTGTTTCAACAGGTCGGTGACCAGATTCCGGTACATTGCCTGCCGGTGGCTCGAGTCCCGACTCAGCCTTCTGCCTGCGATGTTATGCCTCATGTCAGTGGTTCTCCGTGCTTCCCTTTTTTATTCTTCGGTTTCGCTGTCTTCTGCCGCCGCGGCCGTTTTTGCCGCCTTGCGCCGGCTCTTCGGTTTGGGTTTGGCTTCCTCTTCCTCGGCGGCGATCGCTTCAGCCTCGGCCGGCGCCGGGACCTCGGCCTCGCCTTCGGTCTTGGGATTGAGCGACAGCCCTATCGTATTGAGCCGGTCCTCGATCTCCAGGTATGACTTCTGCCCGAAGTTGCGCAGCTTCATCAGCTCTTTAGTCCCCTTGGCGATAAGCTCGCCGACGGTGGTGATGTTGCTCCGCCGCAGGCAGTTCATGGTGCGCACCGAGAGGTCGAGCTTCTCGACGGGCATGTTGTATTTCTCGTCGGGGATGGAGAGGCGTATCAGCCGTTCCTCGGCCTTCATCTGCGAGATCCTGACGTACTCCACGAAGGGCGTGA
>JBFYTX010000106.1:0-5782 GCA_041300345.1 Dehalococcoidales bacterium
CTCACCTGGCTCGCCTTTAATGCCAACAAGAAAAGCGTGACGCTGGACATAAATAAACCGGAAGGCAAAGAGCTGTTTCTAAAGCTCGTCAGGACGGCGGACGCGGTCCTGGAATCTTACGCACCGGGCTATTTAGACAAGCTCGGGCTGGGCTATAAAGACTTAAGCAACATCAATCCCGGCATCGTCCTGACGTCAGTAACCGGCTTCGGGCAGGAAGGGCCGTATAAAGACTACAAAGACCCGGACATCGTCGTCAGGGCGCTCGGCGGCATGGTATATACCGCCGGGTACGAAGACCGTCCGCCCCTCACGGTCAGCTATGTGCACAGCCACAGCCTCGGGGCGATGAACGCGGCCGCCGGCACGCTGATCGCCCTGGCACACCGGGCGCGCACCGGCAAAGGCCAGCACGTCGACGCCGTCACGCAGCAGGCTCTCGACATCGTCTGCTCGGCGGAAATCGAAAGCCCCTATGCCTTTTTCGGCCAGGTCCCCACCAGGCACGGTCGCGCCAGGGCGTCGGTCACCCTCAAAGACGGCTCCACCTTTTACAACACGCTCCTGTGGCCCTGCAAGGACGGCTACCTGGCTCTAAATCTTTTGCTCAACCCCACCGCCGCTAAAAACAACTCCAGCATGATGGAATACATCAAAAAGGACGGCATCGATACCGGCGATTTCAAAACATGGGACTGGGAAAATAAAAGCTGGCAGGACATGACGCGCCAGCAGGCAGAAAAACTCATGGACAGCCTCGGGCGGTTTTTCATGAACCACACCAAGGACGAACTGCTCAAGCTGGCGGTGGAGAACCGGTTCCAGCTCGGGCCCTGCAACAACGCCGCGGACGTCCTGAAGCACCCGCAGCTCGAGGCCAGGCGGTTCTGGAAAGAAATAGAGTATCCGGGGATAGGAAAGCTCAAATACCCGGGCGGGGCGGTAACGACCACGCAGGGATACGTCGGGCCGCGTACGAGGGCGCCGAAAATCGGCGAGCACAACGACGAGATATTAAAGACGCTGGACGCCAGAAAACCGGCGGAAAAGCCGCAGACAATCGACAATAAAAGGCCGTTCGAGGGGGTAAAGCTTATCCAGCTCTGCTGGGCGGGGGTGGGGGTATATACCTGCAACTATCTGAGCCACTACGGGGCGACGACGGTCCGCGTTGAGACCGCGACGAGACCCGACCCGGTCAGGCTGTTCGCGCCTTTCGCCCCGACCAACCAACCGCGGGAACCGGTAGGACTGGAGCGCAGCGCCTTCTTCACCATCACCCACACCGCGCCGGAGATGGACATCGCCCTCAATTTCAAACACCCGGAGGCCATCGAGATATTTAAAAAGCTGGTCAAATGGGCGGATGTCGTGGCGGAGGGGTTCCCGGCGGGTGTTATGGACCGGCTGGGGTTCGACTACGAGGGGTTGAGAAAAATAAACCCGGAAATTATCATGTTCCGCACCTGCGGCTACGGGCACACCGGGCCGATGGCCGACCAGCCCGGCTTCGGGAGCATATTGACCGCCGTCACGATGATGGACACGATGGTCGGCTGGCCGGACCGGCCGCCGGTACCGCCCTCGACGTATTATACCGACCAGCTTTCCCCGATGTACGCCACCCTGTCGATCATGGCTGCGCTCGACTACAAACGGCGGACCGGCAAGGGACAGTACATCGACCACTCCCAGATAGAGACCGGGCTGAACTACATGACGCCGCTGATCCTCGATTACCAGGTCAACGGGCGGGAGCTGCAGGTGAGGGGCAATAAAAGCGACTCCGCCGCGCCGCACGGCATATACCGGTGCAAAGGCGAGGACCGGTGGGTAGCCATAGCCGTTGAGGGAGACGGAGAGTGGCGGAGCTTTATTAAAGTCATCGGAAACCAGCGATGGACAGAGGCGAGAAAATACGCCAGGGCGGCCGACCGCGTGAAATACAGCGACGAACTCGACAGGCTGGTAGAGGGCTGGACGGTGAACTACCCCCCGGAAGCCATAGAAGAGATGCTGCAACAAGCCGGCATAGGCGCGGGAACGGTCGCCAACGCCAGGGACATCAACGAAGACCCGCAGATGAACTACTACCATTTCTACCGGGAGATGGAACACCCGTACGCAGGCAAGCTGCGTTATTACCACCCCGCCCCGATAAAGCTCTCGGCGGTGGAGGCGGCGGTACAAAGGCCGGTACTGCTCGGGGAGCACACCGGGCGCATCTGCCGAGAAATTTTGGGCATGAGCCAGAGCGAGATAGATAACTTAAAACAGAAGGGTGTGTTTGGGTAAATAGACATTTGATAAACCTCACCCCCTTTGTCCCCCTCTCCTTCGGAGGCAGGGTGAAGGAGAGGGGGAAGTAACTTGAGAGGGGGCTTCGCCCGCTCTCGCTACGCACTCCCCTCTCCAGCCATAAATATCTGTGATGACCTCTCAAGCTTCCGGCTGGAGAGGGGATACAGGGGTGAGGTTAGCACTGACAACAATAAGCAAACAATACCAGGGAAACGGTGACCAGAGAAGGACGCGGGGTTGGTCCTGGTCAAAAATAATCCCCCTCTCTGCTAGCGGAGAGGGGGACAGGGGAGATGTTATAAGGAGAGCATTTTAATAACGCGTTTAAACCGCATGGTAGCTGCGCTGGCGGCTCTTGTTGGAGCGGATCTTTTCTTTAATATTGTACGGCCGGGGGTTTCTTTTATCGGACAACGGCAGGGCTTCCACTACTTCCAGGGCGCGGTCTCTTATTTTTGCGCCGCTCAGGTTGGCGATGGCCGCGGCGCCGGCGGCCCTCAGGCTCATTTCCACGTACCCGTAGCCGCGAGGCTGGCCGCTGCCGATGTATTTATCGTTCATCATGGTGACGGATTTTACCTCACCATAAACAGTAAATGCTTTTCTCAGGTCTTCTTCGGTGACTTCGAACGACAGGTTGCCCACGTAGATATTCATGTTTCCCCCTTTATCATACGGGCTGAACGCTGCTTCCCGGTGTATGGCCTAAAAGCGCCGGCTTCGGCCACCCCCCGGTCTGCCGCCTCCCCTTCCGCCGCCGTAGCCTCCTCCGTAGCCGCCGCTCTTCCTGTTACCGTAGCCGCCGCCCCCGCCGCCCCGGTTGTCCGGGCGGGGCCGGGCTTCATTAACCATGATGGTCCTCTCCCTGAGCGTCTTCCCGTTAAGGCCGGCGATGGCCGCTTCGGCTTCGGTCTTGGTCGGCATCTCGATGAAAGCGAATCCCTTGGGTCGCCCGCTGAACTTATCGGACGGGATAGCCACGGATTCCACCTTGCCGAAGGTGCCGAACTCTGCCGCCAGTTCGTCCTCGGTCATATCGTAGGATAGGTTGCCTACGTAGATTTTCATTATCTGTCCCCTCCTTGGTCCTTGGTCGGGTCTACCCGACCGTGCGTCCGGCGATCCTCGGACGCGGCAAAACGGTAATTACCGGGACTCGATTTCACGTGGCGTAATTTTAGTGACGGGAGTATTGGGTCGGCCGGGCCGCAACGTTGGTGGTGCGGCCCGGCTCTTAACCTCAATTACCGGCTCGGGCGGACTTTCCGGTAGCAATCACTGCAGTAAACCGGTTTGTCACCACGAGGCTGGAAGGGTACTTCGGTGGCTTTGCCACACTCGGCACAAGTTGCGGGGAACATCTGGCGGGGGGCTCCGTAGCTGCTGGTTCCACCATAGCGCTGGGACTTCCTTGTCTGTCGGCATTCCGGGCATCTCTTGGGCTCGTTGGTGTAGCCTTTGGACTGGAAGAATTCCTGGTCTTCAGCGCTGAAGGTGAAGGTAGCTCCACAGTCGGCACAGGTCAGGGTCTTGTCTTGAAAAGCCATGGGATGACCTCCTCTCTTTTAGATTAGTTAGAGTTCGGGTCATCCAGCGTGATAGATTGAACGGGTAAAGGAATTTCTACGATGCTTGTAATAACCTAAACCTAAACCACTATTATTATACAAAAAACACCGGGCTTTTGCAAGTCGTGCTTTCCCGCCCGGTTCACCGGATGATATATTTGTGTTCTTTCTATCACCATTCCGGCGCGTCTAGGGTCGAGTGCGGCGATCTGGATCAGATTGCCGCAGGTGTCGTTCACCACAGCGATGGTCGAGCCGGTCACCTTGGTAGGCGGCATGGTGAACTCCGCGCCGCGGGCCTTCATGCGCTCGTATTCCCGCGCCACATCTTCTACATAGAAAATGGCGGCCGGCTGGCTCTGCTTGAACATCGCCCGCTGGTATACCTTGGCGGCCGGATTATCGTTGGGGGCGAGCTGCAGCTCGGCGCCCTCCGGCTCCTCGGGTGAAGCGACGGTCAGCCATCGGTATGGCCCATTGGTGATATCCGCTTTCTTCCGGAAGCCCATGACGCCGGTGTAAAAGCGCAGCGCTTTCTCCTGGTCGTCCACATAGATGCTGGTCACTTTGATCTTCAAGCTGATTTCCTCCTGTTACACCCGTCCGGTATGGGTTAGCCCGTTGAACACGGCACCCTTGCGTGGAACACCGCGCATTGCCGGCATAGTATCATTTTTTCCGCCCAGTCGCCCTGGTATTCTCCGCGGCAGAATGTCCCGTTAATGAACCAGCAGATCGATCCCGCCTCTAATTCCCACGCCATGCAGCATTTCCGCCATTTCAGCGGGCAGTGTTGAATCTCCCAGCAGGTAGGGGCTTTCCTGGCGGGGGCGCTCTCCAGGTATTCCAGGAACAATACCTGCCGTTCGATTCCCGGCGGGATATGCCGCCACCCCTGCTCGAAACTCTGTATGGCTTTGGACGACACGCACAGCAGCTGCGCCAGTTGTTTTTGTGTCCTGCCCAGGTAATGGCGCGCCTCGGCGAATTCTGTCTTTTCCATCGGGTCTTGAATCTCTGGCCTATTATACCACAACGTGGTTGAATACAGTAGTTGTATAGACTACCACGATGTGGTACCATGACAGTGAATCGAGAGGAGAGATTCGAAAATATCATTAAAAGGAGGACAAATGAAAAGTATCTTGAAGAAACCCATGTTCCTGGCAATCATGGCATTTGTCTTGGTCTCGCTCCTCACTGGCGGCATCGCCTTCGGGGCCGTGGTCATCACCAGATCGATGGACGCCACGGTCAATATCGTGGAGGATGAAGACGACTTCGAGTTCTATCGCGATGCAGCGGCCACTCAGGTCCTGTCGGCTATAGAGCTGCCGGACGTGGCCCCCGGCGAGATCTCGGACTTCACGCTTTACGTGAAGAATATCGGCTCGGGCAACCTCCTCGTTTCCCAGGGCGCCAGCACCGTGCAGGCGTCCCGCGGCTCACTGACACTGACTTTCGACGGTCAGGCGCAGAAAACGCTCGCGCCGGACCAGGTCGCCAGAGTGGACGTTATCCTGTCCGTCCCGGAAAACGCCCCTGAAGGGCAGGTCGACTTCACCTTCTCGGTCAACGGCGCGGCCTCGGGCGGGACCAGCCCCACCCCAACCCCCACGACTAATCCCACGTCGACCCCTACCGCGACCGCTCTGAACGGGCAGCAGATTTTCAATAGTTACTGTATTAGCTGCCATGGCAGCGTGCCGGGCACGTCCCGCACGCAGTCTCAGCTTGTCAGATTCATCTCCGGCCACGAGACAGGCGCCAGCCTCACTGCCGCTCAGCTAGCCGCTGTTGCTACGTTCATTAAGCCGTAATCCAGCCGGGGAAGGGGGGGGACGCTTTAGTGCCCCACCCTTCCCCTCCAAACCATCGAATTCGCTCTTCCGGAGTAATTCATTATGATAAAA
>JBFYTX010000110.1:0-6035 GCA_041300345.1 Dehalococcoidales bacterium
CTGCGTGGAGGTGCCGTGGGCGTTAATATAGTCGAGCTCCTCCGGCTTGATATCCCCCCGTTTCATAGCCATCAGCATGGCCCTGGCGGCGCCCTCGCCGCTTTCCAGCGGCTGGGTCACATGAAAGGAGTCGGCGGTAGCGCCGTAGCCGACGATCTCCGCTAATATATTAGCACCGCGGCCGAGGGCGTGCTCCAGGCTTTCCAGGATAAGGACGACCGCCCCCTCGGCGAGGACAAAGCCGTCGCGGTCTTTATCGAAGGGACGGGAGGCCTTCTGCGGGGCATCGTTACGGGTGGAAAGGGCGCGCAAGGCGCTGAAGGCGGTGACGCCCAGGGGGTTGATAATGGCTTCGGCGCCGCCGGCGATCATGACGCTGGCATTGCCGTACTTGATATACTCCGAGGCGGCGCCGATAGCATCCGAGCCGCTGGAGCAGGCGGAGGTCATGCACATATTGGGGCCGCGGGCGCCGAGGGCGATGGAAATCTGGGCGGCGGCGATATCGGCGATCATCATCGGGGCTAAAAAGGGACTGACGCGGTCGGGGCCTTTTTCCACCAGGACCTTGGCCTGCTCGAAGAGCGTGGTCAGGCCGCCGATGCCGCTGCCGATAAAGACACCGATGTCGTCCTCGTTGGCCTTATCGATCTTGAGGCCGGCGTTCTCAACGGCCTGGTATCCGGCGGCGACGGCCAGCTGGGCGAAGCGGTCCATGCGCCGCACGCTCTTGCGGTCGATATATTTCACGGGGTCGAACCCCTTGACCTCGCCGGCGATACGGACCTCCAATTTGGAGGCGTCGAACAGTGTGATGAGATCGATACCGGACTTCCCGGCGACGAGGTTGTCCCAGGTAGAGGGCATGTCCAGGCCGAGGGGCGTCAGCGCGCCGATACCGGTAACGACGACCCTGTTCGGACGACCGTTAATCGCCATAGCCTCCTCTTATCCTTTAACGGGGGAAATATGCGGTGGGGTACAACTTATTTTTATCACATTTTACGCGTGTTAGCAAGTGACGGAGCCGATTCGTTTTTCGTTTTTTTATTTTTTGATTTATAGCTAAGTGATGAATATTTGTAGCTGTTATTCGTTTCTGACTTTATGTTTAATTAGCTTCAAGGCTCCGGGCATTTGTTTCTAACATTATGACAAGTGGTCTGCCTTATTCGGTTGTTAAGATACGCGGTAGGTTACGTTATTAGTATATATTTATAAATAGAAAAGGGGAAGGAGATTTTGTCGCATATTTACCTCACCCCCTGTGTCCCCCTCTCCAGACAGCATCATTTTTCAAAACCCTTTTTTCTTTTGTCTGGAGAGGGGGAGAAGACTGAGAGGGGCTGGCGCCCCTCTCGCTAACGCACTCCCTCCGGGACTTGCTCAGCCTGCGCCAGGGCTGCGGCGAGTAAAGCCTCACCCCCTACCCCCTTTCCAAACAGGTTCATCAACAATGAGGGGTGATTTCTAGTTTGGAGAGGGGGAGGAAACTTGAGAGGGGCTGGCGCCCCTCTCGCTAACGCACTCCTCCTAGTGGGATAAAACCCTCACAATCTCCCTTTAACAAGGGAGAAGCTATGCCCAGTCTCCTTATCCCCTCCCCCCATAAATGAGAGAGTCTTGTCAGGGAGGTAAGGAGGGGCGGAGGGGGGCTTAATTCTCCCTCTTATCCCTCCTTACGAAGGAGGGAACCTGATTTACAGACAGGGAGTCTAAGAGGGGTGAAGCGAGACGAAATCCTCCTCACTCCCCCTTTAACAAGGGGGACGAAATACCCGATAAGGGGAGTTTAAGAGGGGCATTAGCCCCTCTTTTTTTTAATCCCCTTCCCTTAATACGAAGGGAAGGGGGCAGGGGGATAGGTTACCTTACAGGTGGTAGGGAAACGGATTCTTCGCCATGCTCAGAATGACAAGGCGGTTTCCGCCATCTCTTTGACCATGCGAGAGCGGCAAAGGTATAATTTTCAGGTAATGGCTAAAGTGAAAAAGTCTCCTACCGTAGCGCTGGACAGCCTGGGGTGCAAGCTGAACCAGGCGGAGATGCAGGAGATAGCGTCGCAACTGGCTAAGGCAGGCTATAAGATAGTCGATACCCCGGAAAAAGCCGACATCTATATCCTGAACACCTGCACGGTAACGCACATCGCCGACAGGAAGTCGAGGCACCTGCTGCGGCTGGCCCGGCGGCGCAATCCGGCGGCGCGCCTGATAGCCGTCGGCTGCTACGCCCACCGGGCGCCGCAGGCGCTTAAAGAAATCGAAGGCGTCGACCTCGTCGTCGGCAACGAGCGCAAAGCGGAGCTGGTAAAGCTGTTAGAGGATCCCAGCCTGAAAAAGCCATCTCCCACCCGGACACCAAAGGGGAGGAGGAGCCGGGCATTTTTGAAGATACAGGACGGCTGCCATAACTTCTGCGCCTACTGCATCGTGCCGTATGTCCGCAGGCATGAGGAAAGCCGGCCCGCCGGGGAAATAATCGATCGGATCAAAGAAAAAGAAGTCGAGGGCATCAAAGAAGTAGTACTCACGGGCACGGAAATCGGGGAATACAGCGACGGCGGGACAGACCTGGCAAGATTAGTTGCTCGTATTTTAAAGGAGACGGATGTAATGCGCCTGCGGCTTTCGTCACTACAGCCCCACCATATTACACCCCGGCTGATAGAGCTCTGGAGCGACGGGCGCCTGTGCCCCCACTTCCACCTGTCTTTGCAAAGCGGCAGCGATACTATGCTGAAGAGGATGAAGCGGCGATACACTGCCGACGGCTACCGCAGAGCGGTGAAGGTAATCCGCGAGGCTATACCGGACGCGGCCGTCACCACGGACGTAATAGTCGGATTTCCGGGCGAGACCGAAATGGAATTTAACGAGACTTTAGAACTCTGCCGGGAGATGCGATTCGCCAGAATACATGTCTTCCCCTTTTCACCGCGACCCGGTACGGCGGCGGCGACCATGCCCGGGCAGATATCCGCCACCGTCAGGAAAGAGCGCAGCCAACAGATGCTCGAGATGGCCGGGGAAAGCTCGAGGAGCTACCGGAGGACGTACTTAAACTGGAAGATAGAAGTCCTCTGGGAGCAGTCGTCCGGCGGCGTCTGGACGGGGTTGACCGGAAGCTATATCAGGGTCTACATGAAAAGCAACCAAGATTTGGCCGATAAAATAATACCCGTAAAGCTGATCAAGATCTACAGGGACGGGATGCGGGGGGAAGTGTAAAGCTCTATCCGACTTCAATAATCGGGTAACACCTCACCCCTGACCCCTCCAGCCTGCCATTTCATTTAACAATGGGTGCCTTCACTGGCTGGAGAGGGGAGTTAAAGAGAGAGGGGGGCTTAGCCCCCCTCTCAAGTTCTCTCCCCCAACGAAAAGTAAATATAAGCAAAAAACTAAAAATCATTCTATTAAAGGGGAAAAATAAAGAAGAGGGGATTCGCCCTTCACTTCGTAGTGACCTCAGTGGAACCAGGATGAACCCCTCTTAAACGACCTGACTTTATGTATTGTTAAGACACCGCCGGGCGGTTTTCCAGTATCCGGCGGAGGGTGGGGGTGGGCATCAGGAAATCGTCCTCGGTGACGTAATACTCCCCGATGATCCTCATCCTTTCAAAAAGGGCATAGAAATTAATCGCCCAGCCGATGCCCCACACCGCCCGGGTGAAAATTTTAACGTTGTCCGGGTTCCAGCAAAGCTCCTTGATACTGTCGAGGGTCGGGGGGCGGAAGTCGTAAGGGACAAAGCCGACGCGGCCATGCCAAGTCCGCTCGGCTTCCGGTTTTTCCAGCTCCTGGCACACGGCGGCGATGGTCACGGTAACCGCGGCCGCCTCTACAATCCGGACAAGCCACCTGCCCAGCGCCATCTTGACATCAACCCCTTAACGATATTATACAAAAAACGACCGAAGGAAAAAAGACCCCGGACAAGCGAACCAGGTAAATGTTATATATTTGTGATAAAAATTTGTGTTATAATTGGATATACTTCCGAGATACGCTCCCCGGGGCCGGTTAACGGCCCGCTTTTTATTTCTTTTTTCCCCTTCCCGGGGGGCAGTGTTTGGATAGCGAGAAGACCGGCATTAAGGAGAGCTTAAGATGAGGGTGAAGATCAACCTGGAAGAGTTCGCCCGCACGGCCGATAGAATCAGGGATAAAGCCAGGGCCGAGGGCAGGCTGCTCGATAACCCCGGCGACGACGTCCTGAGAGGGCTGGTAGCCAAAGAGGAGCGGGTCGTGAGGACGGTCTACGACAACTTCGTGGCGGAGAGCGAGCCCACCTCACGCTCACAGATGTTCACCAAAAACAGCGTGGACGATGCCTTCGGCGAGGACGAGCTCAAGATCCTGAAAAACTGCGAGAAAGCCCTGGCCAAAGAACAGATCATATCCATCGACCGCACCGTGGGCAACCGGGACAGCCAGACGGTAGTCAGGCTCCTCTGCCCGGCCAAGTTCGCGCACGTAGCCTACGGCGGCAGAAACCTCTTCATCTCGGTCAGGAAGCCGGTCAAAAAGCCGGACTACACAATCATTTTCTTCGGCGACGCGGCCTGGCAGACCAATAAATCCAGGCCCCTGCCCGAGAAAGACATCACCATCAGGCTGGCCTACCTGGAGGACGGGCGGGTAGTGAAAATCGTCCGCAACAGCAACTACATCGGCGAATACAAGAAGGGCGTGTTCGCCTCCGAGGACTGGGTGGCCAAGACGCGGCGGGGCGGCATATTCCTGCACGCCGGCTGCCGCGAGGACTACCTGCAATCGACCCACGGCGGCTACAAGCCGGTGCGCACGCTGCTCGTCGCCCTCAGCGCCAACGGCAAGACCACGACCACGTGCAAGATACTGGCGCGCAAGGGTATGGAGAGATCGTGGCTGATACAGGACGACGGCGGCACACTGATGCCGGACGGCTCGTTCCACGGCTTCGAGGCCGGCGGCGTGTTCGTCAAGACCGAGGGCGTGAACCCCGGCGAGCAGGTGGAAATCTTCTACGGACTGCTCAAGCCGGAGACGGTCTGCGAGAACGTCTTCGTCAACAAGGACGGGGACTTCGACTTCGAGAACTTCGAGAGGACGTCCAACGGCCGGGCGGTAGTTTTACGCAAGGACTTCATGCACGCCGCCCCGCACATCGACGTCCCGGCCATCGACAACTTTATCATTATCACGCGAGGCCCCACCATCCCGGCCATCTGCAAGCTCAGCGCCGAGCAGGCGGCGGCCCTGATGGTGCTGGGACAGGCCATGGAGTCGTCAGCCGGTGACCCGACCCAGGCGGGCAAGATACGGACGGAGTTCTTTTACGACCCGTTCGTGGCGGGGGACCGGGCGGAGCACGCCAACAGGTTCTACGATATCGTGCAAGGCCTGCCGCACTTGAACTACTATCTCATCAACACGGGGTCGGTAGGCGAAGGCTATCACTTCAAGGACATCGACGTCGGCCACACGATGAGCATCCTCGACTCGTTATTACGGGGCGGGCTTGAGGACGGGGTGGACTCTCCGTCAGGGTTTAAGGTGCCAGCGGCCATACGGGCGGTGGACGACATCCTGGTGCACCCGGAGAGGCTGTACACGGCGGCCGAGTTCGAGCAGAAGCAGGCGGAGCTGAACAAGATACGCTACGAGGCGATAGAGAAAATCGGCAAGGGCCTGAACCCGAAGGTGAGGAAAGTATTCGGGAAGAAGAGATAGATAAATAAAATACTGCCAATACTACCGATACTACCAATAATAAAGATAATATTGAATGCCCCTGTAATTTTACGGGGGCATTTTCTTTTACCTCACCCCCTTACCCCCTCTCCAAACAGAACTTGTTATCTTACCCGGGACGTATTTTGTTTGGAGAGGACGAATAGAGGAAGAGGGGTTTCACCCCTCTTAAACGCCGGGCTTAATTCTCCCCCCTGTCCCTCCTTACGAAGGAGGGATGGTGATTTAGAACAAGGAAGTAATATCACCGGGGGGGCAACGCCAGGAGGAGGCGAAAATCCCTCTCTTATCTCC
>JBFYTX010000133.1:0-8700 GCA_041300345.1 Dehalococcoidales bacterium
GTCCAGCGCTTCGTCCGCCGTCTTAGCTATATACCCCTTGCCCTTGTTCTCCTCGATGGCGGCAATGGCCTGCCTGGCCAGGTTCGCCATCTCGGGAATGGCTTTCTCTTTGATTTTCAGGACTTCTTCCGCCAGGGCGACGGTATGCGGATATTTCTCCAGCGCCTTTTTCACGTTGGCGCGGAAGCTGCCGACCGCCCGCGTTAAGGCCAGGCGCAGGCTCTCGTTGTGTGCCGCGTCCATGATTTCCCTTTTATAGCTCTTGAAATCCGACTTTTTTTTCATTTATGCCATCGCCATCGCTATGACCTCCGCCAGGTCCAGCACCTCGACGCCTTCTATCTTAAGCTGGCGCAGCCCGTCTTTAAGTTGCATGATGCAGCCGGGGCAGTGCGTCACGATTATATCGGGCCTGGTCGCCATGAGCTCTTTGGCCCGGTTGACCGCCAGTATCCCGCTCAGCTCCGGAAATACGGCCTCGAAGCCGCCCCCGCCCCCGCAGCAGGTCGCCCATTCCCCTTTGGTCCAGTCCGTCTCTACCAGCTCGATGCCCTCGATGGCCTTCAGGATCTGCCGCGGCTCGTCGATCAGCCGCAAATACCGCGCCAGCTGACAGGGGTCGTGGTAGGCGACCCTGACTTTATGGGGGAAGCGGAGCTTTAGCGACGGCAGCTTTTCCGCGACTATTTCCAGGAAGTGCCTGACCTCTATATCGTAGTCTTCAACGTAGAGTGGAAAAAGCTTTTGCAGGGCATGGGTGCAGTACGGTACGATGCCTATTATCTGCCTGACGCCGGCGGACTTCAGTGTCCCGTATGCCTGCCGGGCGTTCTCCGCGAATTTCGTCTGTAGTCCGGCCTGGTGCAGGGGCGCCCCGCAGCAGGGTTCTTTTTCTGCCAGGTAGCCCGGCTTTATGCCCAGTTTCCGCAGCACGGTCACGGCCGCCGCCAGCGGCTTCGCTTCGGCCTCGCCGCTGGGCGAAAATACCTTGCTGTAAACCCCCGGGAGGTTGAGGCCCAGCTTTTTCTGGAGTTGCGCGAAGCGCATCGGCAGCTCCGCGCCTATAAAGCTCTTGTCGGCGCTCTTTATCAGGGACAGCAGCGCTTCCAGTTGCCCGGAAAACTGGTAGCCGCACCCCGCGAAAAAGACGGTCTCTGCCTGGGCGGGCAGGTCGAGCCCCCGCGCCCACTGCGCCCCCTGCTCTTTGGTCACGCCCAGTATGTTCTGCCGGGTCATGATGTTATCGGCCAGGTACGCCAGGCCGGGGGGCAATAGTTCACTGGTCATAGCTGTTTTTTCGTACACGGATTCCAACCTCAATGATACATCCTGAGAGATGGACTGGCAAGCGGAAAGAAGCACATGCTCACTCCCTCGGCCGCCTCTTCTCTTGTGACCTATCCCCCTGCCCCCTTCCCTTTGGATTAAGGGAAGGGGGAATAAAAAAGAGGGGTTTCACCCCTCTTAAACTCCCCTTCACGGGTATTTCGTCCCCCTTGTCAAAGGGGGAGCGAGGAGGATTTAGCCCCCCTTCACCCCTCTTAAACTCCCCTTATCGGGTATTTCGTCCCTCTTGTCAAAGGGGGAGTGAGGAGGATTTTAGCCTAGCTTCCGGCCCTCTTTGACTCCCCGCTTTAATGGTTATAAAACAGGGAGTGCGTTAGCGAGAGGGGGCGAAGCCCCCTCTCCAATTCTTGCCCCCTCTCAAACAATATTTGATACGAACTCTGAATATGAGTCTGTTTGAGAGGGGGTAGGGGGTGTGCTTTATTATTTATCGGCGTATAAGAACACCGGAGACAACCTCAAAAAAAGACTCCGGTGTTCAAATATCACTATGTGATTTATCTATTTAAGCATTTTGCCCATCGGCAGTACCGTCCGGCCGAACTTGCCGTTGATGATGACCGCCGCCGCGCCGTAAGCCGCTGCCCCGCCGCAGAAAAGCCCTTCAACCCCGGCAACCTTCGGGGATAGAACTCCGAAGAAAACGGCCGCCAGGAGCCCGAAGAGCACTACCAGTGAGGCGAAAACGAAGAAGTGCACGAAGGTCATCTTGAGCGTGCCTATCATCATGAAAAAGGTGAAGATGCCCCAGATGATCATCGTCCAGGCCAGGCCGTCGCTGTCTTCCGGAACAAGCCCCGTCCATATGAAAACAAAGGTCAGGGCCAGCCCTATCCAGAAAGCGCCGTAAGAACAGAATGCCGTCAGGCCGAAGGTGTCCCCGCGCCTGCCGTCGATTATGCCGGCGATTATCTGTATAATGCCGCCCCAGATGATGCCGTAGACTAGGGGCATGGTGCTATCGATCAGGCCGAGGTTATGTATCTGGAGCAATATAGTATTGAGACCGAACGCGGCCAGTCCCAGCGCTCCCGGGTTGCCCCACTGCGGTTCCGCTTTGGTTGGTTCCTGTGCCACAAAAACCTCCGTTATCGAATTTCGTTGGGCGGATGATAAAAAAGCGGAGCGGCTTAGCCGCTCCGCTATGCTCGTCTCCCGGTTACTTCTTCCTGCCCGCCATCAGGGTGTCCACCACGGTCGGGTCGGCCAGTGTTGAGGTGTCGCCCAGGTTTTCCGTGCTGCCGGCCGCGATCTTTACCAGGATGCGGCGCATGATTTTGCCGCTGCGGGTCTTCGGCAGGCTGTCGGCGAACTGTATCACGTCCGGCGTGGCGATCGGCCCGATTTGTTTACGGACATGGGCTTTCAGCTCTGCCTCCAGCTCGGGGCTGGGTTTCTCGCCGGCTTTCAGCGTCACGTAGGCGTAGATGCCCTCGCCTTTAAGGGAGTGGGGCATCGGGACTACCGCCGATTCCGCTACCTTATGATGGGATACCAGGCTGCTCTCCACCTCGGCGGTGCCGATGCGGTGCCCGGATACTTTAATCACGTCGTCGATACGTCCCATCAGCCAGTAGTAGCCGTCTTTATCCTTGCGCGCGCCGTCTCCCGTGCAGTAGTAGCCCGGGAACTTGGTGAAATAGGTCTCCTTGAACCGGGCGGGGTCGCCCCAGATGGTGCGCATCATGCCGGTCCACGGCCGCTTGATGCAGAGCCAGCCGCCTTCGTTCAATCCGACCTCATGGCCGTCCTCGCTCAGGATGACAGGGTCGACGCCCGGGAAAGGCAGCGATGCCGAGCCGGGCTTGATGTTCATGGCGCCGGGGAGCGGCGTGATCAGGATGCCGCCGGTCTCCGTCTGCCACCAGGTGTCCACGATGGGGCATTTCTCCTTGCCGATGACCCGGTAATACCACATCCAGGCCTCGGGGTTGATGGGCTCGCCGACGCTCCCGAGGAGTCGCAGGCTGGAGAGGTCGCGCTTGTTGGGCAGCTCCTCGCCCTCCCTCATCAGGGCCCTGATGACCGTGGGCGCGGTATAAAATACGTTGACCTGGTATTTCTCGACGATTTGCCAGAACCTGTCCGCCGCCGGGAAGGTCGGCACGCTCTCGAACATCAGGGTGGTCGCCCCGGCCGAGAGCGGCCCGTAGACTAAATAGCTGTGCCCGGTGATCCAGCCGACGTCCGCCGTGCACCAGAAAACATCCTCGTCCTTGATATCGAATATCCATTTCATGCTCAGGTAGCAGTGCAGCAGGTAGCCCGCCTGGGTGTGCAGGACGCCCTTGGGCTTGCCGGTGCTGCCGCTGGTGTAAAGCACGAAAAGCGGCTCGTCGGCTTCCATCTGCTCCGGCTCGCACCGGGAGGTGATGTCCGGGGCATTCATCAGCTCGTGCCACCAGAAGTCCCGGCCCGCCGTTACGTTGATGTCAATGCCGAGTCGTTTCACGATGATGACATTTTTAATCGTAGGAGAAGCGGCCACGGCGTTGTCCGCGCCGTCCTTGCTCTTGATCTGTTTGCCGCTGCGCCAGTAGCCGTCGGCGGTGATCAGCAGCCTGGATTTGCAGTCCTGTATCCTGTCTCTGAGTGCCTCGGCGCTGAACCCGCCGAAGACCACGCTGTGGATCGCCCCGATGCGCGCGCAGGCCAGCATCGATATCGCCAGCTCCGGTATCATCGGCAGGTAGATGGAAACGGTGTCCCCCTTCTTGATGCCGATTTTCTTCAGGACGTTGGCGAATTTGTTTACCTCGTGGTAAAGCTGCTGGTAGGTGAAGGTGCGCACGTCGCCGTCCGGCTCTCCCTGCCAGATGAGCGCGGCCTTGTTCCGGCGCGCCGTCTTGAGGTGCCGGTCGAGGCAGTTGACGCTGACGTTGATTTTGCCGCCGACGAAGTGCCGGATTTCCGGCTTGTCCTTGAAGTCGGCGACCTCGTACTTGTCCCATTTCTTGTACCATTCCAGCTGCTCCGCCATCCGGCCCCAGAACTTGTCCGGGCTTTTCAGCGACTCGTCGTAGAGCGCTTTGTACTCGGCCATGCTCTTGACCGCGGCGTTCCTGGAGAACTCTTTGGGCGGGGCAAAGACGCGGTTCTCCTCCATCATGGAATCGATGGCCTGGTCCGAGATTTGCCCCAGGATTCCTTCCTTGACTTTGGCGGGTTTTTCTTTTTTGTCGTTACTCACTTTATGTTTAACTCCTTTAGTATTTTGTTTGCCTTAGACCTGTAAAAAGACGGCGGTATGCCGCCGTCTGGCAATCTATTGTTTTTCCCTGATCAGCCAGCGCAGCAGCCAGATGGCGTGCCGCTGGTCCAGGGTGGTTACCCAACTTTCTATTTTCTCCATGTCCCCGTTTACGAGCGCCGCCATCTCCTCCAGGGACAATGTGTAATAGCCGTTGATCTCGTCATCGATTTCGCGGGGAGTGATGCTGGATGGCGGTTTGATGGCCGTGGCCCTGGTCAGTGCGTCCAGGATGGCCTGCCTTTTGGCCGGTCCGCCGGCGTGGTCGATATTTTTCTGTTTCGCTCTTGCCAAGTTAGCTGCCACTGCCCTTTCACGTCTCACTCATTTAATCTTACAGGATTTGGTTTAGCTATAAATTGCTTGGATTACCTATTTTACGCATGGGGAAGTCGTATTCCTCTAGGCCCGGAGTACTAATACCAGGGGACTAGTCCCCGAGGGTTGCGCTCTTCCCCCGGAAGCTATAAAATGACATCAGGGCCATATGAAACTCAGGATTTTGATCGTCGACGACCATGCCGTGTTGCGCGAGGGCATGCGCACCCTCCTCTCCCGGGAGAAAGATTTCGAAGTTGTCGGAGAAGCCGCCAACGGCGAGGAGGCGGTGCGCCTGGCCGGGGAGCTTAAGCCGGACATCGTCATCATGGACATAGTGATGCCGGTGATGAACGGCGTGGAGGCCACCCGGCGGATCAGGCAGCTTTACCCCGCCGTGTCGGTGCTGGTGCTCTCGGCTTTCAGCGATATCCGCTATATCGTCGACCTCCTGGAGGCGGGCGCCCGCGGCTACCTGCTCAAGTCTTCCGCCGGCAAGGAGCTGGTTAAAGCCGTCCGGGCGGTGCGCGCCGGCGAGTCCGTGCTCGACCCCGAGGTGACGCGCAAGCTCGTGCAGCGCCTGGCCAGCATTTCTAAAACCCCTGAAGAGCACGAGACCGGCGGCCAGCTTACCGCCAGGGAGCTGGAGATCTTAACGTGGGCCGCCCGCGGACTGAGCAACAAGGAAATTTCCGAAAAGCTTTTTATCAGCCTGCGCACCGTCAAGGCGCACCTGACCAATATCTTTAACAAGCTCGGCTGCGGCTCCCGCACCGACGCCATTATCAAGGGGCTGAAACAGGGTTATATCGCCCTCGACGATATGCGGTGAGGGACGCGCTTTACCGCTTCGCCTGCGCCAGCCTCGCCGTGAACCAGGTCCTCAGCCGCTCGTCCAGCCTGCCTGTTAACGGCTCTATTTTCTCCACGTCGCCGCTGGCCACGGCCGTTCTCTCGTCATCATTAAGACCGTATTCTTTAAGCGCCGCCGCGGCGTCGCGGGCGACCTCCGCTCTGAAAACGCTGTCCGCGCTGGCGCGGTGCAGCGCCGATATCATCGCTTCCTTGCTACTCGCCGGCGCGGCTCTGGCGACCCTTACCGCGCTCACTTTGTACTCCGGTATCTTGGCAACGGGGTCGAAAGCAGGGTTGGTCAGCTCGTTGGTGGGGCTTTCCGCGAAATGGAAGGTCATGGCAACGGTACCCCTGGGTGAAGTCTCGGTTAGCATCACCTTGGTAGTCACGCTCCCGCGGCGTGAGATCACTCTAACCATCTCTCCATCACTGACGCCGAGTTCGGCGGCGTCGGCCGGGTTTATCGCCACCAGCTCTTCCTTCCGCAGGATGTTGAGACTCTTCACCTTCCGCGTCATCGTGCCGGTGTGGAAGTGGAAGAGGCTACGGTTGGTGGTAAGGAGCAACGGGTACTCGGCATCGGGAGTCTCCGCCGACGGCCGGTATTCCAGTGGAACGAAACGTCCCCTGCCATCGGGCCGCGCGAAGACCTCCGAGTGCAGTATGCAGGTACCGGGGTGGTCTTCGCTGGGGCAGGGCCATTGCAGACTGCCATCCTCCAGGCGCTTGTAGTTGATACCCCCGTAGCTGGGGGTAAGGCTGCTTATTTCTGTCATTATGTCGGCGGGACCCTGGAAATCGAACCCTTTCGCGCCCAAACGGCGGGCAATCTCGCAGGTAATCATCCAGTCGGGGCGGCTTTCGCCAACGGGCTCGATGGCCTTTCTCACCCGCTGCACGCGGCGTTCGGTGTTGGTGAAGGTCCCGTCCTTCTCGGCAAAGGTCGTCGCCGGCAGGACGACATTCGCATACTGGCCGGTCTCTGTAAGAAAGATGTCCTGGACGACGAAGAACTCCAGCGTTTCCATGGCTTCGCGAACGTGCTTCGAGTCGGCGTCGCTGAGGGAGGGGTTCTCGCCCATGAGATACATGGCCTTTATTTTGCCCTCGTGGGCCAGCGGCATAATCTCGGTAAGGGTCTTACCGGGAGTGGGGTTAAGCTTCACGCCCCAGGCCACCTCGAACTTCTCCCTGGCTTTGGGGTCGGCCACCTGCTGATAGCCCGTATAGACATTAGGCAGCGCGCCCATGTCGCAGGCGCCCTGGACATTGTTCTGGCCCCGCAGCGGATTGACGCCGGAGCCGGGCTTGCCGATGTTGCCGGTAAGCATGGCCGTATCGGCCACGGCCATAACATTGTCGGTGCCGTGGGTATGCTGGGTAATGCCCATGGCATAGAGGATGGTCGCCGGGGAGTTGGTGGCATACATACGGGCGGCTTTAACGATGAGGTCGGCGTCCACGCCCGTTATCCTGGCTACCCAGTCGAGCGGGTAATTTTTTAGCGCTTCACGGAAAGCCTCGAAGTTCTCGCAGCGCTCCCGGATGAATTCTTTATCGTGCAGCCCTTCGTCGTAAATGATGCGGCACATTCCCATGAGTAAAGCGACGTCCGTGCCGACCTTATGCCTTATCCAGAGGTCGGCGTCCCGGACGAAATCCACCTCCATCGGGTTGGCGACGATGAGCTTCGCCCCCGCGCGCACGCACTGTCGCACTTTCATCGCCAGCACCGGGTGCGCCTCCGGGGCATTGGTGCCGAGCGCCAGGATGCATTTAGCGTTGCTGAAGTCGTCGAAGTTATTGGTCATCGCCCCGCTGCCGAACGTGGTGGCCAGACCGGCCACGGTGGGGGCATGGCAGAGGCGGGCGCAGTGGTCGACGTTGTTGGTACTGAGGACTACCCGTGCGAACTTCTGCATCACGTAGTTGTCTTCGTTGGTGGTCTTGGCCGAGGAGATAACGGCCATCTCGTCCGGCTTATAAGTCTTCAGCTTCAAAACAACGAGGTTGAGCGCTTCGTCCCAGCTCGCTTCCTCGAACTTTCCGTTGCGTTTAATTAAGGGCTTTTTCAGGCGGTCTTTATGGTGCACGAACCCCGCCACGCCGAACCGCCCCTTGACACACAGGTGCCCGGAGTTGGCCGGCCCCTCTTTATCCCCCCGGACGCTGACGATCTCGCCGCTGCGGATGCCCAGGTATACCTGACAGCCCACGGCGCAGTAAGGACAGGTGGTCTTTACCTCGCGGGTGACCACGCGGCTTTCCCGGAACACCAGCGCGCCGGTGGGGCAGCGGGCGACGCATTCGCCGCAGGTCTCGCAGCGCGATAAGAGGATGGGTAAGTTGCCCAGCCCGCCGACCGTCGAGGCGTCGCCTCGGTTAAGCATCTCTATCGCGTCGATGCCGGTCACCTCGTGGCAGGCCCGCCAGCACCGTCCGCACAGGATGCATTTATTCATATCGCGCACGTACGCCGGGTTACTGTCGTCGATGGGCAATATCCTTGTTCTCGGGCGCAGGCGTCCGAAGTGCCCTTCCTCGATGCCAAGGTAGCGCGCCACCTTTTGCAGCTCGCAGTTCTGGTTCTTGGCGCAGGTCAGGCAGTCGCCTTTATGGTTGGCCATGATGAGCTCCATCACCGTGCGGCGCGACTGGTTGACGGCGGGCGTCTCCGTGTGGACGACCATCCCGCTGGTGGCTTCCGTGCAGCAGGCCACCGGCAGGCCGCGCATCTTCTCGATTTCCACGATGCACAGGCGGCAGCCGCCGTAGGGCTTGAGGTCGGGGTCGTAGCAGAGGGTCGGGACATAGATGCCCGCCTTCTTCGCCGCCTCGAGTACGGTGGTACCCTGCGGCACCTCTACCTTTACCCCGTCAATTACCAGCGAGACGTTAGCCATGGCTTGCCTCCAGACAATCGTGTAAGT
>JBFYTX010000181.1:0-4269 GCA_041300345.1 Dehalococcoidales bacterium
GCAATGTATAAACCGATAGCGCGCTACCCCGGCACCGTCAGGGACATCGCGCTGGTGATAGATAACACGGTCACCAACCGGCAGATTACCAACATCATCAAGGACTTCCCGCTGGTCAGCGAGTCGGTACTCTTCGACGTGTACTCCGGAAAACAGGTAGCAGAAGGCAAAAAGTCGCTGGCTTACCGCCTGGTCTACCAGTCCGCCGAGCACACGCTCACCGACGAGGAGGTCAACAAAGTGCAGGAGCAAATCCTGGCGCGGCTGGGGAGAGAACTGGGCGCGGCGCTAAGGGGTTAGTGACCGGTTACCAGCTACCAGTTACCAGTTAATCTTCGTACTTTCTTATCTTAGCCAGGGCAAATCCAAAGATAAGCCCGGCCCCCCCGCCAACGACAGCAGAGATAATACTATCAGTGACGACGCCGCTGCCGGCTCTTTCCGCCATTCCGAATGATCCTGCGGAAGTGACTACCCAATAAGAAGTAACGCTACCAATAATGGCGCCGGCAAGGATGCAAAAGAGAAAGAACAGTCCTAAATTAAACCATTGGCGATGCAGGATATAACGTGTTAATACCAGGTAGCAAACTAAAGCAACCAGGCAAATTGATAAGCCGACAATCGCGCCGGCGTAGAGGCCGAAGTCCTGGTAAGGCACCGGGCTTAATTTTCCGTTCTGAATTTTTTGAGCGCTGGAGGCGATAGTGCCGATCACGAGTCCCAGCCCGGCACTGCCGGCGGCAAGTAATAAGATGTCGATGATGACTCCTGGATTGACCTTTATCTTTTCCAAAATACCCCCGGTAATGATCAGTTTCCCCAGTAAATTATAACATGATACGGTTCTGTTTGCTCACAGTTTATTCTTCATACTCACCCCCTTAATCCCACTCTCAGACAGGTTTAGCTACCTAAAAATATTAGTAATGTTTTAAAGGGGATAGAGGGTGAGATCAGTATCGGCCACTAAATGCACACAGAGCTACCGATGCACCTCTTGACACATCTCCGCAGCTTCCCCTATAATATCAGTATAGTTTGAAATTTCTGATTTTACTGGAGGTGAATATGGCCAGAGCAGAAAAAAAAGAGACCTGCTGTGCCACGGAAGACATGGCCGGCTGCTGCAAGATAGAAGCAGTAGTGAGCGTGGACGAGCGGGGGCAAATGGTGCTGCCTAAAGAAGCCAGGGATAAAGCCGGGATCCGGGCCGGGGACAAGCTGGCGGTGGTGAGTATGCAGAAAGACGGACAGACCTACTGCATCAGCCTGATCAAGGCGGAAATGTTCTCCGAGATGGTCAAAGGGATGCTGGGACCGTTAATGACGGAGATATTCCAGAAAGAGGGGAGTATAAAATGAAAGAAACCGAAGTAAAAAAGACGGTCAGGGAACGCTACGGAAAGGTAGCGAGACAGGAACAAAGCTGCTGCTGCAGTAATAAGGGCGGTTCCCCCTGCTGCGACGGCACACAGAACGCGAGGGAGGTCAGCCGGGACATCGGGTACAGCGAAGCGGACATCGATAACGTCCCCGAGGGCGCTACCCTGGGGCTCGGCTGCGGCAATCCGATAGCCCTGGCCTCGCTTACAGCAGGCGAAACGGTAATGGACCTGGGGAGCGGGGCGGGGTTCGACTGTTTCCTGGCAGCGAATAAAGTGGGCGAAACAGGAAGGGTGATAGGGGTAGACATGACACCGGACATGATCGATAAGGCCCGGGGAAACGCCTGCGAGGGCGGCTACAGCAACGTGGAGTTCCGGCTCGGGGAGATAGAAAACCTGCCGGTGGCCGACGGCACCGCGGACGTGATAATTTCCAACTGCGTCATCAACCTGGCGCCGTACAAAAAGAGGGTCTTCCGGGAGGCCTACCGCGCCCTGAAGCCGGGCGGGCGGGTCATGGTATCAGACATCGTCCTGAGTAAAGAACTGCCGGAGGACATTAAAAACTCCATCGAGGCTTACGTCGGCTGCGTAGCGGGCGCGTCGCTGGAAAACGATTACCTGGAAGCCATAAAGTCGGCGGGGTTTAGTGATGTACGAGTAGTCGGGGAAGCAGTCTTCGACCTAAAGGACATCATCAGCGGTCCCGAAGCGCAGGATATAGCGGAGGGCCTGGAGATATCGACGGAGAAAGCGGCAGAATTAGCCGGCTCGATAAAGAGCATCAAGGTAAGCGCGGTCAAGCCAAAATAACTATTCGCAGCGGAAGGACTACCCTCACCCTTATTGCTACATCTTACTTATTTTTCCTTCTCCCATAAAGGGAGAGGGCTGCTTCCGTAGACTAATGCATTCCGGAGTTTGAGATTCTCACGTCGTCCCGATTAACATCGGGATTCCTCAGAATGACAATGGGGCGAGGAGAAAAGGGAGAAGGATCATCTTCTAAAGGTTTATTCCCATCTAAAGAAACGCGCCGCCAGACCCGCGGATACCAGGGTTACCCCCACGGTAATGAGGGACGCACTGGTATGCCAGCCAAAACCGAGCCAGGGGTCCTGAAGCATGAAAATCACCCAGTGCAGGGGCGTGATATCCCCGACAACGCGCATCGGGCCGGTCAGGACTTCAGGCGGCGGCCCGGCGCCACCCACGATCATCATCACGAAGAAGAGTATCAGCCCGATGCCCTGGGCGGAACGCGTCGACGGGAGGACCGCGCCCAGGAAAAAACCGAAACAGGTAAAGCATATCGTGCCAATAATAAACGCCGCCACCAGCAGCCAGGGATAAACCGGCAGATGCGGGTGATAGGCCACGATGCCGACTATCGTGATCAGAATGCTGCCGATGATGGCAATAACGAAGCTGACCATCATCTGCGAACCCAACACCGACCACACCGAGAAGGAAGAGGCGCGGAAACGGCGCAGGACGCCCCGTTCGCGGTAGCCGGTCAGGTGCACCGGCAGGGCCACGGTGCCGATGGCCATCATGACCAGGCCGTAGTAAGAAGGCATATAATAGTCCATGGCGCCCACGCCCCGGTAGATGATCATGTCGCCGGTACTCGGCTCGTTGCCAAAGACGCCGCCCATCACGACCAGGAAAATAATGGGCAGGGCTAAAGTAAAGACCACGGTGATGGGCTCGCGGACAAAGAGCTTGAGCTCCACCCAAGTCAGTTTGAACAAGGTATTCATCTTATCGCTATTCTCCGACGGTATGGCCGGTCAGCTTCAAAAAGACGTCCTCGAGGCTCGGCTGTTCAACCGAGAGGTCGGCGGGAATGATGCCGCGCCCGACCAGCGCGGCCGCGACTAATGCCAGCACCGGGCCGCTGCCCTCCACTTCCACCCGAGGGCCCCTTTTCGTCACCGCGGTAACGCCGGGGACCTTCTCCAGGAAAGCAAGATCGGCGAAATCAGTGGAAAAGATAACGCGGACTTCGCTGGTATGGCGGGCGATAAGGCCGCGGGGGGTATCTGAGGCAACAATCTTACCGGAGTCGACGACAGCCACGCGGTCGCAGAGATTTTCCGCCTCGTCCATGAAGTGGGTGACCAGCACGACCGTGCTGCCTTTATCCCGGATGGCCCGTATCAGATCCCAGGCGACGCGACGGGCGGCGGGGTCGAGGCCGGCGGTCATTTCATCGAGAAATACGACCTTAGGATTATTGACCAGCGCCAGGGCGATAAAGAGGCGCTGACGCTGCCCGCCGGACAGGCTGGAGAAGCTGGCCCTGCGCTTGTCGGCCAGTCCCCATTGCTCGATGAGGACACGCCAGTCCAGCGGCTCCGGCGCCAGCGAAGCAAAAAGATCGAGGGCTTCCCAGACCTTGATACGGTCGGGCAGGGCCGACTCCTGGAGCTGCGAGCCGATGCGCCGCCGCATGGCTTGAGCTTCAGTGAGAGTATCAAAGCCGAGGACGCGGATATCGCCGGAATCAGGGCGCCGCAGGGCCTGGAGACATTCGACGGTGGTGGTCTTCCCGGCGCCGTTAGGCCCTAAAAGACCGAAGATCTCGCCCTCGTCGACTTCAAACGATATATCCGCGACGGCGACGGTCTTGCCGTAGGTCTTGCGGAGGTTCCGGACGGAGATCACGGGAGACATTGTTGACAATTATAAAACAGCAATTACCAAGATACAATAACCAAAGAAAAATCAAATCTCAAAATCACAGGCAAAAAGTCCAAAATAAAGATAGACTAGGCGCCTATTGACTCTTTTATCTTCTTGAGAATCTCCCCCAGCGGCACGATCTCAGAAGCTTTTTCCGCGCGCTTTTTCAACTCCACGCCGTCTTTCTCTAAAG